>WAMZ01000097.1 GCA_015522055.1 Candidatus Geothermarchaeota archaeon | reverse complement strand
CTAATATGCAGATACCCATATGCCCATAGTCGGTAGGCTGGATGAACATCAGCCTCTTATCGACGCCAGGCACCCTCTCCAACCCTAGGCCATCCACGGCCTCCAACAAACCCCCAAACCTGAAAAACTCACTCTCCCTACTCCCGAGCTCAGCTAGGGGGAAGCTAACAACCTCTTTACCATCATCATCGAACCAGAGATAAACCTTCGGGGTATGACTCGGCGTCGCCTGGATAATAAATGTCCTATTAATCCTAAGACCCCATGAATTATATGCAGTAACTATAATAACCGGGTTAACAGGCTTCAATACTATAAGGTCAACATCACTATCTTGCTTCACATCACCCCTCGCAAGACTACCATAAATATACACCTTGATCCCCCTGGATAAAAGGGGCCTAGCCAGCTCAATTGCCCTAGCCCTCTTTATCTTAAGTAGCCTCCAATCAGAATCTCTATACTCCCTATACTCTATCATCCCAGACCTACATATTTCTCTAGACATTACCCATAGATAGATAGACCTATCACAACATAAATCTATATAGGTCAAAATTATGAATGTAGATTTCGGCGAGATTACTACGCTTTCAATGGTGGAGTGGAATATATAGTGTAAAGACCTATTTACCACTATGTAAACACTATTTACATACCCTCTCAGCCACACCCTCTGCTTCCTCGAGGTCTATATCTATCTGTCTAAGGTTAATAACCTTCTTATTTTCATAGGCGTCATCAATTACCTCCATATTCATCTTACTCTCCTCCCTCAGAACAACATCTAATGAAGCCCTGAGTACAGGCCTCCTGGGAACCAGTGCACAGTACTCCTTAACCTTAGCCGAGTATTCATATGTACCTATCTCCCTCGCCAAGTCAATGATATCCTGTTTATCCATACCAAATAATGGACGATTAATCGGGATCCCAACAGCCTCTTGACTAACCATTAAGTTCCTCATGGTCTGGCTGGCAACTTGGCCAAGCGACTCACCAGTTATCACAGTCTCAGCCCCAATCTCATTCGCCATCCTCTCAGCCAATCTATACATAACCCTCTTAAGCAAGACATTCCAGTAGTCCTCCCTAGTCCTCATTATCTCCATAACAATCTCTCTTCCAGGGACGGCATACATAACCGGTTCATATCCATAGCTCCACCTCTTGGCCAATACACCAGCAACCTTAAGTACATCACTCAGGTAATCCTCACCAGCCAGGTTCAAGAACAGGTAATGAACCTCGGCACCCCTCCTCAATGTCATCCAACTAGCCACCGCTGAGTCGAATCCACCAGATAGGAGAGATACCGCCACCCCCTCCGTCCCTATCGGTAGGCCACCGTATCCCTCGATAACCTCATTAAAATAAAATACATCCTTATCCCTAATCTCCACATAAACCTCTACATCAGGATTATCTAGATCGACACCCGATGAGACGGGTAATAATCTCTTACCAAGCTCCCTAGCCACATCCATACTCCTGAAGCCGTGGCTACCCGCCCTCTTCACCCTGACAGCGAACTTCCTACCAGCGACCATCTCCCTAAAAATTTTGTAGCCATCCTCAACAATCGAATCCAATGAAACATATGTACTATGGATTACTGGAGAGAAGCTTATAATACCGAAAACCCTCTTGAGAACCATAGGAACCTCATCAGTATCAACATCAATCAATACCCTACTCCACATATTCCTAATATTATAGTCTGAGTAACCCTCACTCTCCAAGGCGTCTCCAATATTTCTAATCAAGGCTCTGAGGAAACGCCTCCTACTCCTATCACTCTTTAGCGTGAGTTCACCAAGCCTAACCAATATCTCCATCTCGAACCCCAACCCTATATAGTTGAATTAAAATTATATTTATTTAATTAAGCCGTTTTTAGGGTGTCTAGAATTGCTTAGACCATATATATTCGATTTACATCAAGATATACCCTATTATATCCATCTAAAGGAGACGTGGACACCTTTCAACATGGCTGACGATAATAGGCCAGGCGACCTACCAGAATATAGGAAGGCCAATGTAAAGCTCATATTCACCGCAGTCTTCCCACTTGCAAATCTATATACACCTAGGAGGGGGGAGGAAATTAGTAGACTCTACAAAATGAGGAAGACTAGGCTAGTAGTGCCTACGGTCTCAGCCCCCTTCACCAGAGCAATAGAATTAATCAACACAATATATCTGATCCACGAGAAGTACCAAGATCAGGTTAAATTGATTATGAGTAGGGAGGATCTCGAGGGACTGCTGACGAATGATAGGCTAGGTTTCCTGATAAGCCTGGAGGGCACCGAGGCCCTATATGATACGACCTACCTGGAAATATTTTATCGATTGGGAATCAGGGCGATAGGGTTAACTTGGAACTACGACACCAGATACGCTGCATCATGTATGTCCAAAAGAGACTATGGCCTGACAGGAGTTGGGGAGGAATTGGTGATGGATATGAATAGATATGGGATAATCATAGACCTAGCCCATTCAAGTAAGGGGACTATGCTCGAAGCGATAGAGATTAGTAAGAAGCCTGTTATAATAAGCCACTCTAACTATACAAGGGTTGTGAGGCATCCTAGGAATGTTGATGACGATATACTGGAAGCCCTCTCAGCTAATCGTGGTGTAGTAGGATTCACATTGATAAAGAGTACGTTGGGGAGAGGGGGAACTATAGAGGCGCTAGCACGGCATATAACCGCTGTATATGAAAACTATGGCCCAGACATATTGGCGATAGGCACCGACTACTTTGGTATAAAGACGCCGAGGGACGCTAAGAGAATATCAGCATTGAATAGACTATGGCCCATTCTACTCGATAATGGGCTCAGGGAGACGGATATAGAGAAATTGGCATGGAGAAACGCATACCGAGTCATCAAGGAGAATAGCAAGGCATGGAAGGGGAAATAATTAACCTAAAACTTGTTCCGTAAATAATATTCTTCTACTCTATCCCTCATAGCCTCCCTCTTCTCCTGGTGCTTCTCGAGGAAAGATACAACCCTATCAGCCAAGGCGGCCTTACAAGGGCCACATAGTAAATTACCACTCCTACAGTCGTTATATCTCTCCCTCAACTTATCGTCATCAGGCTCAAAAAGTATTTCATAATATTTGTATACAGGGCATATATCGGGGTTCCCACCCAGTCTACGCTGGAGCTCCGCGGTAGGCTGCCCACCCGTGTAAGCATCCATAATCTTCTTCCTGGCATCCTCCGGCCTATCAACAAGGAATATAGCTGTCTCAGGCTGACTGGAGGACATCTTACCACCGATTCCTAGACCCGGCAAAAACTTGGCATGGATCTGCGTCGGCTTGGGATAACCCAGGCTTGTAGCTATATCCCTAGCTAATCTCCAATAAGGATCCTGGTCGATGGCGGCCGGGATAAGGACATGTGTCTGCTCACCATATAACTCGGTGGGTAGGAAGCAGACAGCTATCTGTAGTGTAGGATAGAAGATCATACCAATATTTGTGGATGTATTGAAGCCCATTACAGCCTTTATAGTAGAGAATGTTATCTTCTTCGCTATCCTCACAGCCAGTTCATATAGGTAGCTAATATCATCTATATCTACAATTATATGCGTGTTCTTAGGCTCGAAGCCTAGTGATATTAAGTCAAGGATATTCTCAATCGTTATCTTACGCACATAATCTAGAGTATACTCCTTGTGATATAGAAACTTCTCGTCGTCCGTAAACTCGAAGAATAGGTCTATCCCCATCTTATCTTGGAGCCATTTAGTGAATATCCATGGAACAATATGCCCTAAATGAACATACCCCGATGGCCCTCTACCAGTATATAGTGCCGTCGGCTCACCAGCAATATATTTCCTGAGGAATACATCATAGTCTCTATGTGCGTAGAAGACTCCACGCTCAATCAATGGATGGAGCTCGCCTATAGCCTCTTTAGTTAGCTCCAGCTCCCTGCTAGTTAACTTCTTTACACCAAACTCGACGATAAGCTTCTCGTAGTCTACTATACCCTCGACTTCCCAAGGTGTTACCTTAGGCTCGGAATTATTAGCCACAAAGGCCGACCACCCACCTAGACGATATACAATCTAATTTTGCCGGGAGACTTAAAAATTATTAAGTTGACACCACCCAATTAATAAAGGTTAGTCGATGGATATACATGTAGAACGCCTACATCAATTTTTTAAGATTCCTGATAACCTCCTCGGTAAACTCTTTATTACTGACCGGCTCCATATCAGCTATACCAGCATTCCTCAACGTCCTGACCATGTCATAAGTCAACTTCTTCCTGTCATTTAGAGTCTTAAATATAGCTTGCTCAATCAACTCAGCCTTCTCATCCATCCCCATATACCTCAGCATAAATGTACCGGTCAGCATCTGGGCAGTCGGATTAACCTTCCACTGCCCAGCATACTTAGGTGCAGAGCCGTGGACAGGCTCGAAAATAGCATACTTATCACCAATATTGCTACTAGGTGCTACACCCAACCCACCTATCAAGCCAGAGGCCAAGTCACTAAGAATATCGCCCATCAAATTTGATGTTACTATTACATCATACTCCTGCGGCTTGAGGACGAGCTGCATCGCCATGTTATCCACAATCCTATCGTTGGACTCAATGTCCGGATACTCCTTGGCTATCTCATAAAACACTTCTAGGAATAAGCCGCCAGTCGTCTTCATAATATTAGCCTTATGTACAGCTGTCACAAGCCTCCTCTTATTCTTACGGGCGTACTCAAATGCGAATCTAATTATACGCTCACTCCCCTTCCTAGTAATTATATTGATAGTCTCAGCAGCGCATCTATCCCTACCCACGAAATGCTCCACCCCACTATATAGGCCCTCGGTAGCCTCCCTAACGATCACCAAATCGACATTCCTATATCTAGGGACATCAACATATAGCCAGTCTACGGGAAGAGATTTGGCCGGCCTAACCACGGCATACGTATCCAACTCCATCCTCAGCCTTACATTTAGACTCCTATACCCACCACCAACTGGTGTGGTCAATGGCCCCTTGAATATAATTGGATACTGCCTAATCGTTTTGAGGGCATCCTCAGGGAAGGGATCACCATATTTTTCTATAGCAGGCTCACCCAACTCAACAGGAACCCACTCAATAGGGACATCAGCAGCCTCAAATAACTTAACGGTTAGAGATGTAACCTCTGGACCAATCCCATCTCCAGGTATTAAAACCACTTTATGGACAGCCACATCCACCACCCCGATGCCAATTGGATATTATTAATGAAACCCATTAATAAAATCAATAGTAATATTTACATGAATATACCATGGCCAAGTACAATATATAGTATAGTACCTAGACCGATAGAAGCCACAATAAATCTATGGCAAAACTTTATATAATCCCTAAATTCGACCAGTGGTTGATGACATCCGGGTCTTTCAACCCATGTCCAGTAGCAACCAATACCACCCTACCATCAAGTTCATCAAGATGTTTAAGGAAACCCGCGTACGAGGCGGCGGACGCCGGCTCAACAAGTATACCATATTTCCTAGCCAGCCTCATCTGAGCCCTCAGAATCTCTGCATCCTCTACAGAGGTGAAGAATCCCCCTGACGATTCAACCGCCCTCCAAGCCTTCCTCCAATTAACAGGTTTACCAATCCTGATTGCACTAGCCAGGGTTCTGGGCTCATCCACAGGAGAAAACCTCTCTATATGTGGAAAAGCATTAGCCAATGGAGCCGCCCCACTAGCCTGGACACCCACCATAATAGGGGCACTATCAATCAAACCGATATCCCTAAGCTCACGAAAACCCTTATAGATAGCCGATATATTACCAGCGTTCCCAACAGGTACAAATACGTAATCAGGGGCGCCACCCAATTGCTCATAAACCTCATATGCCAGCGTCTTCTGCCCCTCAAGCCTATAGGGATTAAAACTATTAAGCAATAAAACATCTCCCTCCACCTCTACATACTTCAAAACCCTCTCTAAGGCATCATCAAACCCTCCCTCCACCTCCACTATATTAGCCCCATATGCCAAAGCCTGGAACAACTTCCCCCTGGCAATACCCCCCTTAGGAATAAATACATATGCCTCCAGACCACCCCTGGCTGCATAAGCGGCGAGAGATGCGCTGGTATTTCCCGTGGAAGCACATGCGACCTTACGATACCCGAACTCCACGGCCTTAGTAACACCGACCGTCATCCCCCTATCCTTAAACGACCCGGTGGGATTATCACCCTCCAGCTTGATGAAAAGCTCTCCAGTAAACTCCTCCTCAAGCTTAAGTAGCCTAGTTCCCCCCTCACCAAGGGATACAACCTTAGCCCCATCACCGACTGGGAGTACCTCCCGATACCTCCACACACCCATCTCCCTTAGACCTAGCCTACTGAAAAGGCCTCTATCCGGCAGCTCGACTATTATGTCTAAAAGCCCTCCACATTCGCTACATTTTATTAGAGGGGCCGGCTCATACACCGACCCACATTCTATACATTTAAGAGTGTGACGCCCTATTCCCTCCAAGTATATACACCTCCACCAACACCTGAGTAGACAACCTTACAATCCACCGAATTTCTATCTAAAATCTCCATTATATCAACATCAACTCCCTCTAACCTATCGTCAACCACGACTGAGACGGTCGGCCCAGCCCCACTTATAAACATACCGAGAACACCATCGACTGAACGCAGTTTCTCCAATACCTCCTTTGGAAATGGAATTAACTTATATCTATATGGCTCAACCAACTTATCAGACAACCCAAATCTAATTAGCTTAGGATCGCCCCTTAGAAGCCCGGCGATGAGATATGATGCCCTCCTAATATTATATACACAGTCACTGATGCTGTAGCAATCCGATAGAATCGACCTAGCATACTTAGTCTTACCATAGAATACGTAATCGCCACCCGACGGTATTAGAAGTAGAATGGAAAGCCACGGCGGTGGACTGATAACGATACTCTCAACCTCCAGGCATGAAACGACGAAGCCGCCGACCAAGGAAGCCGTCACATTATCTATATGCCTCGCACCAGCAACATATTCCTCACCTATCGATGCAAGTAGTTGGATATCCCTAATGCTGGCATCAACCCCATAGGCGCTGGCTAAGGATGATATGAAGGCGACTGAAGCAGCAGCACTACTACCGAGACCCACACTGACAGGTATTCCCTTAAAGATCTCAACACCTACTTCAACCTCATCCAATCTGAAATAGTTCCTGAAACAACCCACCATATAGTTGATGTACCTGGCCACATAATCTGCAGAGAGGCCATCCGCATATGGACCACTTATCTTTATATATTTGGCATCGGGCTCTACGGCGATGACGTCATTAAATGCATCTAGAGCCATTGCATATACATCGAAGCCAGGCCCAAAATTAGCGGTAGAGGCATATGCCCTACTGAAGATCTTCATCTCTACCACGCATTATTCCCAATATAAGTAGCCTTTGCACCTAATATCCGTTATGTTACAATAGGTGGAACATCCTGGCCACTATCCTCTACATATCAGTCCCAGGAAAATCTTCTCCATGGGGAAATGTATCTCATCAATCACATCGAAGTAGAGTCTATTAGAGTCAGATATACGCTTTACCTCATCAATATCGGTATAGCTGGAATATATGAATAGGATTCTAAATCTACTACGCCTAATGAGACTATGAAGCATACCAATAATGACATCGGAGCCGGTGCCCCCACCACTCCACTGGGAAGACTCGTTGCAGACAGGTAGATAAGGGGGATTCATTAAGATATTTAGGCTGAGGTCGTGCCTAAAGATAGACATATCTTCATTCCATAGAATTAGGTCAATAAGATGGTCAACATTATTCGAGACGCTGTTAAAATGGGAACATTGCAAGGCTTCCCACGAGATATCTATCAATATCGTATACCGGGAGTGGCTATACGCGTTACCTATACCTATAATACCAGTTCCAGAACCCAGATCAATATCGAGATCAAGCCCCGGATTACTATATCTAGTTACCCAATCAAATAGCAGTATAGAGTCCTCCGCGGGCGGATAGACATCCCCACATAGCCTTATCAATATATCCCCAATCTCCATTGCCTCAACCATCCACCCAACAACCCCAAATATTTAGGAGAGAAAATATTTATCCAAATAGAATTAGGGCACAGCCATATACATTTTATACATACAGTAAAAAACGGTGGTTCTATGGGTGGTCACAATACATTAATTTTAACCCATGGAGATTGTGACGGAGTATGCTCAGCCGCCCTATATAAATCAATATCAACCGATCCAAAGATATTCTTCACCCACCCACATGGCATACTAGAGGATTTAAACAGTATATATTCGAATAGTGGAGGTAAATTTACTAAGCTTATAATTCTCGATATAGCATTCAACCAAACGACATGGAGAGAATTAATAGATTTATTGAACAGGATTATGGAGGATGGGGTGGAAGTTACATATATAGATCATCACCCATTGCCCAGTGATTACGAGCCGAGATTAACAAACTTTACTTTCATTTGGGGGGAGGGAAAGAGCACAAGTGAACTCACATATAGATATTTGGAAGGGAGAATCGATAGATGGATGTGTAGAGTCGCGCTATATGGTGCAATAGGGGACTATAGTGATGAAACCCCATTTATGAAGGAGATGTACGCAATGTGGGACAAGAGACTTATATACTTCGAGGGAGGCATCCTTACCCAAGCACTGGAAGGAAGTAGGAGACAATATGAATATAAAAGAAAGATTATTGATATACTTTCTCAAAACAAGCTACCAAGTAGTTATGACTGGATACTGAGTAAGGCTATAGAGATGGCTGAGAAGGAGGAAGAGCTCAGGGCCAGGGTCTCCAAGGAAGTAAAAAATATAGGGAAAGTTAGTTATGTCGTGGATATAGAGGGGAGTATAGGTAGGGCAGCCCGATATGCAATGATATATGGAGGAGGATTAATAGGAATAGCGATAGAAACGAGGAAGAATCAGGCTATAATGTCTATGCGTACATATAGGGATGGACCTGACTTAAACAAAATATTAAGAAAGATAGCCCCTAGATTCGGCGGCTCCGGAGGCGGGCATCCACATGCAGCTGGAGCCAGGATACCCATCGAGAAACTATTTAATTTCATAGCATCCCTAAACGATGAGGTATCAAAGACCTATAAATAGCAAAACGTTATGCGAAAATACTAAAAAATATATTCCCGAATTTTTCTACACTTTATTGGTGAAAAAATGAAGATAGCCCTTACAAAACATAGCGCCTTAACAGTCGTAGATGTTCAAAACGATTTTATCCCCGGCGGGGCCCTACCTGTTCCAGAGGGGGATAAGGTAGTCGAGCCACTAAATAAATATATAGAGATGTTTAGGAGACAGGGTCTACCAATCGTGGCGACAAGGGACTGGCACCCCCCAAACCACATGAGCTTCAAGGAATATGGTGGGATATGGCCACCCCACTGCATACAGAATAGCTGGGGAGCCGAATTCCATCCCGACCTACATCTCCCAAGAGACACTATAATAATCAGCAAAGCTACAGAGCCGGACAAAGAGGCCTATTCAGGATTCGAGGGCACCGACCTACATAACATCCTAAAAGATAAGGGTGTAAGAAGAGTCTTCGTCGGAGGACTAGCCACAGACTACTGTGTAAAGAATACAGTGCTAGATGCATTAAAGCTCGGCTATGAGACAATATTGCTGATGGATGCAATCAAGGGGGTCGACGTAAATGAAGGTGACAGTGAACGGGCTATCACCGAGATGATAACAAATGGGGCTATCGGTATATCAATGGAAGATATATTCATAGTATAGGATATGGGTAGACTATTATAATGAATGAAGAAGGGAAGTGGAAGATTCTGGAGCGGCTGGACCTCGGGGAACTAGTTACATTTGTACCCAACAAGGATAGACCTATCCACAACTGGTTCCACTTCAAAGAGGGATTCTCGAGGGACCTTGTAGCATATCTCCTCAGGATACATGGAGCTAGTAGAGACATTAGAGTACTAGACCCTTTCATGGGGGTCGGTACCACACCACTAACATGCAAAGAACTTGGATATAGATCGATTGGGATAGAGGTAAACCCGCTCTTCCACTTTATTGCCAGGGCTAAGACCAATAAATATGACCCAGATGAAATCGATGAATGGATAAAGTGGGTCTCCCGCCTGAGATACAGGCCGGTGGACCTAGGTGGAGTATCACACCTAGTTAGGAAGGCTTTCAACCCCCATAACCTAAGGGATATAATATTCTTCCGAGATAGAATTATGGAGCTGGATGACGATAGGTCAAGGGACTTTCTACTCATGGGTCTAATAAATGCATCATCCAAAGTCACATATGCTGTAAAGGATGGTGCGGTTATAAGGTTCAGGAAGAAGCCTACACCACCATTCAGAGAATTCTATATTAGGACCTTGAGGAAGATGAAGAAAGATGTTATGACAACCAGGTTACACGATACTGAAACTATATTAATCCTTGGCGACGCACGTAAAATGGATATGATCGACGACGAATCCATTGACCTAGTAATAACGTCTCCTCCATATCTAAACAAGATTGAGTATACAAAAGTATATGAAATAGAGACAGAGCTATTCCTTGGTAGGCACAGGATAATCCCACTTAGAAGCTATATAGGCCTAGTATATAGAGGTAGGGAAATAGAGCTCCCAATAGATGCCGATAACTTACCCAAAAGCGCCGTAGCCTACCTAAAGGACCTATGGACCGTCATCAGAGAACTATATAGGGTTATGAGGCCGGGTGCAACTGCATACCTAGTTGTTGCAGAGGGGCTATATAGGGATCGGAAGGTCCCAGTCGATACACTGTTGGCCGAGATAGCAGACCAAGAAGGATTTAGGGATATAGAGATATGGGTGGTTAACAAGAGGGTGGTTACTATAGAACGGACAGTCAAGCTAGGTGTGGCCAGGGAAAGTATAGTTAAATTGGTTAAGGAATAAAAAAGGTGAATCCGTATTATACTCTATCCAGAATCTTTACCTCTATACCTGAATCCCCTAGTAAGTCCTTGAACTTCAAAGCTTCAGCCCTACTACCTATGATCTCACCCCAATGCATCGGCACAGCTATCTTCGGCCTAATTACTTTAGCAGCCTCAGCCGCCTCATCCGGAGTCATCACATACGTCCCACTCACAGGTAGGAGAGCTACGTCAACCTCATAGTCCCTTAACTTCTCATACTCAGGTATATTATCTGAATCGCCAGCATGGAATATCTTCACTCCCGCCAACTCAACAATAAAACCGAGCTTCCCATCCTCCTTAGGATGAAAGGGGACACCTGGCGCCCTAAACTTATTTACATTATATGCCGGTACCGCGATAACAGTCACCTTAAACTCATCCGAGTGATACTTAGCCCACGGCTCAAGAAAAACTCCTCTACAATTGAACTCAAGCTCAACCCCGCTAAGCTCCTTAGGCGCAATTATCAGACTCCTCTCCTTAACAACCTTCTTAATATCATCCTTGCTATAATGGTCGAAATGGTTATGAGTTACAAGGATTACATCAGCCTTAACGGGAGAAACCAGTCTAAATGGGTCAATGTAAAGTACAGTTCCATCACCCTCGATCCTGAAGCCGTCATGCCCCGTCCAGAATATCTTAACGCCAGAGACCTCGAGCTCCTTCAAGCCAAGCCACCAAAAAATCAATGAATCAGAAACTAACATTTATATCTTGGTTATTAAATATTCCAATGTAAATATTTAATTGGAGGATAATCTCTGTTTGTGGCGAGGCCCCAATTTGGGGATATATACATATTTATAACATAGTTATAGTCAATAAATTATTGGTTGGTGGACATGCTAACACCGTATGAAGTAATTGTGAAAACGGCATTACCAGCCGTTAGGGGGCTCCTCGCGGAGAAGCTTACCAAGAAATATGGTTTGAAACAGAAGGAAATAGCGTCACTACTACATGTGACCCAGGCAGCCGTATCATATTATTTAACGAAGTCACGTGGAAAGTATGTGGACCACCTCAGAGACACAGAGATTAATAATATGGTTGATAAGTTGAGTGAGACTATTATAAAGGAGAAACCCAACCCGGAGGAACTTGCCAAGCATATCAATAAGATAATTATAGAAGTGATTAGGAAGGGATATCTATGCGACTACCATATGCTCCTAGAAGATATAGGGGAGAAAGAGGAGTGTAAACTCTGTGAGACAATACTAGAATATTGGGATACCGAACACAGATAGCAGCTCCCTACACTCCGGCTCCTCCAGATGCTGCGGGGGCTCCCCAGAAGAAACATCATAAACTATATAAGTTACCTTATTATCTAAATGCCTCCAGACCACCTTATGCACCATAATCGCAGGCTCATCTAAATAGTATACAGATACTTTTAGATCTGCCCTATCGGCATTCAATATATCTACATAGGCTATCTTAAGGTATCTAGAGAAAATCTTCTCGAAGTGGAGGGCAACCTCATCGTCGACCTCTACAGCCTCACCCTCCATCTCGATATATCGCTCACCCTCACGCTTAAACAACTTATGGCTAATGAGGAAAGACCACTTCTGATAACTATTTTCATAATCCAGGTTGTATCCGAAGAGCTTCATATCAAATAATATGGATAAATAGATGTTATATAGCTTAATCCTCGACCACTGGTACTCCGAACCTCATAGATATCTGCTTCTTCTCCTCATAACTCAATTGGCTTGGATCCCAGAAGCCCTCATAATACCTCCTGTAGGGCTCCCCTGCCTCAAGCTTCCTAATATTCCTCCTGTATCTCTCGGCAGCCATACTCGTGAAGCCCTTCATCCTAAGATAGTCCTTTAGACTGATTGAATAGGCCATCTGGGCCTTATCCCTATATATCTCTGGGAAAACGTTGAAGGTACAGAATGGAACAACCCTACCATCCGGAGTTACATAATGGATATCACACCTCTCGACCCTAGCGACATCATAGTTATATTCATCCATGAAGTGCATCATACCTAGGAATAGTGAATTGTAGTGGAACTCTCCTAGGGCATTATAGTCATGCTTGACGAATATTTTATAGATTATCCTCAGAAGCCTCTTCCTCTTCCTCAGCTGCTCTGGAGTCTTCTTCCAATCCACAAAACTATTCAATTTATACAGTAATTTGAACATCGCGATTTTTCTGCTTCCACCCCTCTTTATATACTCGGTCAACTCCTCCAAGTATTTAGATAACCCATATACATCTATAAACTGTGGAAGCGCTGTTATCCTACCAGTCTTCCTATCCTGCATCACATATGTAGCGGTTCCACATGCAAAGTGATTAGACATAGTGAACTGGGGCTTACCCGTAACAGCCTCAACAAATCTACTGATAGGTATAGTTATCGGCACGCTATACCAATCCTCCATCCTAACCTGTCCATCCAACTGCTCCTCGATAGCCTTAATTACATCCGGAATAGTTACCCTAAGCCTCTCACGCTCCTTCCTAGGAACCCTACCAACCAGGCTAATAGGTTGGAAATTGACGCCTCTAATAACATCATTAAACTTCAGACCGAAACGGACCATGGCACCAACTTCCTTTAGATTCCCACTCTTGGTGACAGTTGGGACCAGAACAGCCCCCATACCCACACTTCTAAACACATCCAAGATATACGGAACTTCCCAGTGATTCTTAGGATTAGTTATTGGGGATACACCATCGAAACTCATATATATCGTGTTGACACCAGCCTCCCTAACCTGTCTCGCCAAATCAGGCTTAAACATGAATGTTATACCCGTCGTGTTCAGCTGCACATGCTCATAGCCAAGCTCCTTAGCCGCCCTAATAATCTCTATCAGATCATCCCGCATAGTAGGCTCTCCACCAGTTATCTGGACAGCCTTGGCTGGCACCGGCTTCTGCCGCCTAGCAGCGGCCAACATAAACTTTATGTGATTCAGTGTCGGCTCATAGACATATCCAGCGGCTTGGGCATAAAAGAAACAATACCAACAGCCTAAGTGGCATCTATTAGTAATAACTAGGTTAAGCAAGGCGGTATGGCTCCTATGCCTAGCACATAAGCCACAGTTGAATGGACATGCATTTAATATATCGACATATGGATTCTCGATACCATGCCCCTCATTTGCCTCCATACTCTTCTTATAATAAAACTCAGCGTCACCCCAGTATATCTCCTCCATAACCCCATGGTCTGGGCAGGCCTTCCTAATCCATATCTTATTATCACGCTCAAGAACTATAGCCCTAATCAGGCTCCTACATTCATTACAGACAGACAACGTCTTCCGAACAAGTTTCTCACCAGGGCTAAGCTGGGGATTAGCTGAAATCTTCACCTGGAAATCCTGGCCTCTAACGGGGAACAAACCCCTCGCCCTAATCTCACGCCCCACAGCATCATAGAGCTCTAGAGAATCCCTTTTAGCCAACTCAGGATACTTTACACGGGCGTCATCGGTTATCAGTAGGGATAAGTCACCCGGCTTCTCAACCTCTTCCGATATAGACAAACCTATCACCCAGATTAACAAGACCCGAAAGTATAATTATTATATATTATTTAAATCAAGGCTATACACTATATAAATATTTAATCCATCTCAGAGTATTAAAAGTATGATAAACCCAGTAAATGCTGCGCATCACAGTATGTACCTGGATCATCAATATCCTTAAATCCTTCCCTACACGTGGTGAAACCAACATTAGCATCAACCTTTTCAACGACCGATTTAACCATCTTCAATACCCTATATCTATATGATGATGGGGGATATCTATAGCCATACCAATTGAAGCCCTGACTATATAGGCTGAGCAACCCATCTAACTCTCTACCCAATGTATCGATCAACCGGCGCATACTGTCGGGCTTGGCTTTATAGACAGAAGATACAATATGCCTAGCTCCCATGGAGATAGCTTCGGAAACCAGCTCCCTAATCTCCTCCAAATCATCATTCAGTGATGGTATAATTGGGTCTAGACGAACAGATACAGGCACACCATCCTGTGCAAGACGATATATAGCATCGAGCCTATCACTCGGTTTAGGCGCCCCAGGCTCGATTAAGGAAGCCAACCACCCATCGAGGGTTGTCAAGGTGATCGATACTACACAATCCATATCAACAAGCAAATCTATATCCCGTGTTACCAAGTTGGATTTGGTAGCTATTAATACCTTCCAGCCATAGTCTCTAAATAATTTGAGGATGGCTGGCATCATCCTAAGCCTATCCTCAGGTGGGGTATAGGGATCGCTACTATATGAAATCGCAACGATATTAGGTCTAACGGCCTCCCTCAAGTCCCTAGCCAAGTAACGTATAATTTTATCCTTAGGCCTTGGGTTAAATGCATCCCTGATATATGACGATATATAGCAATACTTACATCCATGTCCACAGCCTGTGTATGGGTTAAGTGTATATTTAGGTGGGCATGTACACCAGGGGTTGCGCCAAGGGTCGAAGGGCCTAAGAAGCCTCATAACCCACCCTTATTCAACAATTGAATGATAATACCTTAATATGGATTCTGGGAGGATTAGGCCCTCCTCCTTGAACCTCTCAATTAATCTGATCGGTAGAGGGCTTAACAGGAAGGATGCATATAGGTAGAAGTCCCGGGGAACATGTCTCTCCACCGGTGCCGAATCAATAATGATTTTATTATCAACAATCCTAGCCAGCAGCGAGTTAGGGTTACCAACTATGGCAACCACATATGCACCGGATGCCTGTAGACTCCTGGCCCATGAAATCACCGCCGGGGTCTCACCCGAGCATGATATTAATATGCCCAGGTCCCCCGGCCGGGGCCTGGGAGTATTGGATCCCCTGGCGCGGTATACATGGTCGCCAATAGCATATTTAATGTGGTTTAGCCGGATAACAAGCATGGTAGCTACCTCATGGGCACTACCCCTACCCCCGACGAATACATTGCTCCTACGAGCCATCATGTCAACCATCGTGCCAAACGTCTTGGAATCAACATATCTATCCAAAAGTTCATATATACGTTCGTAGTAGGCGTCGACAATATCATGGAAATAGTCACTCGACCCCAGATAGATAGACTTGATTAAGGCGGTCAACAGCAGTAGGCTACCTAACTCGAAGGTATCACCCATAATCCCACTTGTCAAGAAGTCGTCGATCTTATGCTCCTCCCTCCCCCTAAGATGTAGGAGAACCCCATATTCCCTCGCCAACTTACCCAATGAGCTATCGGGTTTAGATGTAATGACACCCAACGCCAGGTCATTAACACCATTATCATCAATATATTTCGTGAAGTCCTTGGCCACGATGAGCGGCTCAAGAGACTCGCCACTACCCGAGTTGATAAGAAGAAAAATTTTGTTAAACCGTTCCCTAAGGATATCCAAAGCCTCATACATATTATTTCCAGGGAAACCCGGGTCTTCAGGCGTGATTATAAAAGGCGATCCTTTCATCTTGGAATATTGGCTCAAAGCTATCTTTATAGCCGCATAGCTCCTTCCAGATCCATATACTATGATACAGTCATGGTTTCTCAGGTAGTTATATAGAGAGTTAAGTTGCTCATTATCCACAGCCTTAACATTATGATATATAGTCTCTATATACTTGTATCTCATGGGGGTCTATTCACCGATTATAGAAAATATGATTATTAGACACATATATAATTTCAGGCTTATAGCTTAAGGATACTATTTCATTAACTAATAGGTAGTAGATATATATTTCAGCTTTTAACCACGCATCATTCGAATCCTATATACTCAACATATATATAGAGCAACTTAATTATGCATTAATTACTACTTAGTGAATGGGGAATGAAGAAGGGTAAAAAATTACTTGTAAAGGAGATGATAAACGAGAATGTATTGAATGATATAAGGAAAAATATTATTGATAGGGTAGTTACGACTATAAATAATAAGTCAATCATATGCATCCATGGTGAGTATGGGGTAGGTATTAAAGACATAGTCTATAAAGCATTGGATATACTGGGGATACAGACTGTATTATACACATATAGGGAAGACAGATACACCTTCCACAAGATGGTCAACAGGGTAAAGAGGATGGTGGATAGAGAGACTATAAACAAGGCACTACCAGTACACGTAATTATAGACAATATGTATCTAAACAGGTCGATATTAAATAAACTGAAGTCAAAAGTAGTTGATAACTACCCCGCCAAGCTAATTATATTATCCCCATATAGGATAAATGCCGAGCTTGTGAGGGAGTATGATGGTGAAGCCATAGAGATTAAGCCCCTAACCTTCAGAGAATACCTAGCATATAAAGGGATCAAGGTAGGGGAATTCCCCCTAGACTATCAGAAGCTAAAGATGCTATATATTGAAAATATAGACTTATCGAAGGAGTTCGAGGAATACCTCCAGAATGGAGGATTAAATGTATTGGTAGGGAGGGGATTCAGAAACAGAAGGGAGTATATAAATACATTAAGTGAGATACTAGAGCAGATGATAAATCTATCAGTACAGTTAAGCAAGAAGAGGGACTATGAATTAATGAAGTCCCTAATCTCCTATCTATATCTAAATCCGGGTACACCAATTTACTATAATAAACTATCAGAGATGATAGGTAAGGATGTGAGGTCCCTAACAAATTACCTAAAAAATGCATACAATACATATCTACTGCTACAGCTGAAGAACCTAGCCTCAGGTAGGAGGAGAGCAAGGAGCAATATAAAGATATATCCATACAACCATATACTCACATACCCCATCCACATGGGGAGGATAGAGGATGAGATATATATGGGGAAGGTATTGGGCGGCCTCATCGCAAGGTCAATAGGTGCTAGATACTTCTGGGCCAGAGGAGGAAAAGAGATCGACTTGATATGGGAGAGGGATGGAGAGACCATCCCAGTATCTATAAGGTATATCAAGAGACTAACCAGGAGGGAGATAAAGAAGGTTGAGACCGGCTTCAGGAAGATGGGTGCAAAGATGGGTATCCTCGTATCCAAAGATATCTTTGACTATGTAAAGAAGGATGTAGAGATATATATACTCCCGATGTGGCTATTCCTCCTCATAGCATAGACATCTAACCAATAATCGCCCTGGCAAGCTTATATGAGATGCCTGGATGCCTCAATAGACGCCTAGCTACACTAAATACATTCTCCCCATTAGCAAGCTTAACTATATCATCCGGCCTTAGGACATCAGCAAGGGAGTTAAGCTCATCGTCACTAAGCCTCTCCAAGAAACGCATAACCTTAAGGCTGAAACGAATCTTATCTATCCATTTAGAATATTCCTTACGCCACCTCGAGAGGAAATCGGCACTATAATCACCCGCCTCGACGGCCTCAGCCGCGACCTTACCCGCAGCCAATCCAGCCACACCCGAGCTGTGCATACCAGCCCCCGTCAATGGAATAACAGTCCCCGCGGCGTCCCCAACCAAAATAAATCCATCACCCACGTTATTCTTAATGAGGCCACCGATGGGAACCGGAGCCCCCCTATAATCGATAACCTGAGCCCCACCCAGTTCATCACTATGCATCTTAACAAATTTATCGAGATAATATTTAGCCCTACCACCCCTCACACC
>WAMZ01000096.1 GCA_015522055.1 Candidatus Geothermarchaeota archaeon | reverse complement strand
GGAAGAAATATAGATATGGATATAAGACATATTTGATCTATACGATCTTTGAGATTGGGGTTGTGTCGGAGAAGTATAATATTATTAGGGAGAGTTTGTATGGTTTTGGGCGTGAGTTTATAATTAGTAAGGAGATTAATGGTGTTGGTAGGCTTAGAAAATTTTTCCTGAATATGATTACCTATGTAGAGAGGAAGTTTCTGAAGAAGTATGATATAGATGAGAAGTGGATTTATAATAAGATTTTGAGTAGAAGGCCGGTAATCAAGATAAATAATTACTATTTTAAGGTCTATTTGGATGAGCTTGAGAGGGGGGTTGTTAAGAGTTTAGAGAGTAAGGATCTAAATTCGCTTAGGCTTTATATTAGGAGGTCGATTTTATTTGGTATCGAGGTTTTCCTGCTACTCTATTGGTATGTTACTTTCTTTAGTTATATTGTTACTATGCTTAGGAAGATTGTGGATGAGGATAGGTTAGTTGACCTTCTATATGAGAATGGATATCTTGATAAGGTAATGTCTATTATGAATGAGGTTGTTAGGCTCTTTGGGTTGGATTTATCTACCTTCCTCAATAACTATCCGATTAAGAATTATATACGTAGCCTAGATTTTACTGAGAGAATTAGTAGGAATGATGGGGTTGTAATCTGGGTGGGTGTATTCACCCTCTGCTGGAAAAGGTATTTACATGGAAGTATGTCTAAATATGGTTTGGTTGATGGGCATTACCCCAGTGTGATTTGTAAGATGTGTCTACTGGACTATGAATCGATATACCGTAATTTCGATAGTAACTTTGAGTCTGTGGACATTAGCTTTAAGCTTCCCAATGCCTCTGCATGTAATATATCTATTAAGGCGGTCTTCAAGGAGGGATATAGGGAGGCAAATATCGATAATAACTAAGGAATTATTGTATCACTATTTTATGATAGGTTCCATCGCTAGGAGCTTATCGACATGTTCACATGGCCTCTTTTCATAGCAGACGCCGAGTGTCCTGCATGTGGGTAGACTGTATTTGCCTAATTTCGGGTTTACTCTAGATATAAGTCTAGAGACTTCGGACATCAATTGCCTGATCTCCCATTGTGCCCTTAGGCATCTCCTTAGTGGTAGGGCCCCTATATAGTTCCATCCATCTATCTTGACCAAGTCATATACTGTGTGGGCGTGTGAGACTATGCCGATGAGTATGTTTGTGGGATATGTCTCTCTCCATGTATGGTATAACTTGTATAGCTTCTCGACATACTCTCTGAATTTCCCGTGGAGACCTAACTTTATTATAGATGGGGGTGTGATGTAATCTAGTCTATCTAAGGCCTTATATATAGATTCTACATGGTGCTGCCATGTCCTCTGTCTCACTGCCTGGTGGTATGTGACTATACTCATCCTTAGTAGGAATGTGTAGCTGATGTGTTTGAGTACCCCTAGATACGACTCATCCCCATATTTTATTGCCTTTTTCAACATATTTTCATCAATATCTATTGGGTGGTTGTATGATAGTAGAGTTACATTGCTTTCCCCGTACCTCTCTATGAGGCTGGAGAGGTGGTCCTCTAGGTTGAATAGGTTTGGGGCTGGGAAATACCTCATTCTATTATAGTTAGCCTCTCTATCCATAGTTAATTCTTTATCTATCTGGTTTATAGCCATGCTTACCAGTTCTCTGCAGATGGGTGGGACTCCATTATCCCTCGCCATAAGATATAGGTGGGTATATTCCCTAACATTTCCCGTTGTCTGTATATTGGTGACGGTGTATAGAGGTAGTATGAATCGTGCATCCTCCTTAGGAGCCCCCAGTTCAACCAGTTTATAATATAGGTTTATGCCCTCAATCATAGCCTGCCTAATCTCGTTCTCCCTATTGAGTTCGGGTGGTAGGTATACGCCATATGGCTCTACATACCTCATAGATTGCTGTAGATGGCTTAGGTAGGGTGGTGACACTAGGAATAATGTGGCTAGCCTCGGTATATCGCTGAATACGAATGTATAGGTTGCCTGGTCCAATACATCTATGTGGCCGCTGCCTATGGTGACATTTAGGATCTTATTTATCGTATTGTTTATGTCTCCCGATTCTAAAGCCTCACGATATAATGTGTATGGGTCGCCTCTCTTTATGGTGCCTCTGGCGCCGAATGCGACGAGTTCCTTTGGGCCTAGGTTCTCTCCCTGTATCCATGCTACAAGCTTGGCTGATGGATTTACATTGAATATATCTTTATTCACTTGCCTAACCCCTCTCTCTTGGTATTTATCAGTATATCTGCAAATTCTATAAATCCAGCTGAGTATGAACCTTTCGTTATGTAATCGGCTATTTCCTTTAATTCTTTTGGAGAGTTGCTTAGGGCTACTCCATAGCCTGACTCTCTGAGCATTGGTATATCCAGTTCACTGTCCCCTATTGAGGCTATATATTTCTCATCTAGATTTAGTAGCTCGGCTATTTTGTGTATGGCTGTCCCCTTATCTATCCCTCTGGGATGAATGTGGTATGCAAATTTACTATCTAATATAACTATTTTGCTTGTATCTATCGTCTCTTCAAGCATATGTTTGGGGACGGTGGGTCTAATGGCGATATCTACATGTCTATATAGATTGGACCAGCTTTCGTGGATCCTACCGTAGAATCTTCGGTTGATTTGTTCCAATGCTCTCTTGGTCTCCTCGGGGTCTCCATATACATATATTTCTCCTAGCATCTCTATTACACATCCAGATTCTGCGATGACTGGCCCTGAGGCACCTATATATGTGGCTAAACCCTTTGTTACTGGTAGTGCGTTTCCACTTGCTAGGGAAACCATTACCCCATTTCTCTCCAGCTCCCTTATTTTAATTATTGCTTGAGGATCTATGAAACCCTTATCATCGGTTATCGTCCCATCTATATCTACAACTATTACATCTATCTCCCTTAGAATATCCCATTTTGGGGCTCTACTCAATCCTCATCCTCCCCTTTACATTATTTATCGCCTTAGTCGGCAGCGGGTCTCTCCTAGTTAGGTATGCCAGATATATGGATGCCATGTCTAGTAGTAATATGGCTCTCAATACATATTCGAGGTAGGATTTTCCTTGTACTGGTATCTCATAGTACTCTATCTCTTTCTCCTCTAGGAACTCCTTTAGGGGTCTGAAAATATCTTCCTCATCATCCCATCTAATAATTAGTGGCAGGAGGACGGGGTCTATCTGCTCGTCGAATATTTCTATCTCATTATGGTATCCCTCTGGGTAAACTTGATAGTATCCACTTAGCTTGGCATTCTCATTCACCATTGCTTTAGCCCTAGCTAGCACGGGGTATGACCTACTTGTCCCGTAGAATATCGGGTATCTACCCCATATATGGAAGGCTATGTTGAATGCTCTATTATCCTTATTATCTATATAGTATCTCTTTGCATCGTTCTCCAGTGCAGAAGATATCCTGGCTACCTCGTTATCTAGGGTTTCCCCGACCACGTCTCTTAATATCTTTATTGTTGATCCTACGAGTTGCGCTAGGCCGGCTCTGGGTGCCAATGCTCTATCAATTTTAACTGTTTTCAAACCTTTTTCTAACCCCATTTTTTCGAGGGTCCCGTCAGTCGTCACTATATATACCGTATTTAGGTCTATGTGGTTAAGTGATTCCTCCAAGGCCTTTATGGTCTCGATGGTGTTGCCTGAGAAGCTTATTGCTATGAGTATCGATCCCTGTAGCTTGTGTCTAGGTATTCTCCAGTCTTTATAGACATGTATGTCTATATCATATTCATACTCGAGATAGTATTTTATTATATCACCTGTTATGCCTGAGCCTCCCATACCTACTATAACGACTTTAGATATATCCCCTCGGTGGGTGGGGGAGGATTTATATGCCCTATTTAGCCAGCTTCCCCATTTGAGATATTCATCCATGAAATTGCTTTTATCCACCTTCTCCTTGAGCTCCAATACATCTCTCCACTTCATCCCTTTTCACTCCGGGCTCTATATTACCATTAATAGATGCTTCTTTGAAATATAAATGGCATATATTAAGAATTTTAACGTGTACCCTACAATGTTTATTGTGTCAACCATTCTATGTTTCTGGAGGTGTGTCTAGGTGGCGGTTAGGAGATTTTCTAAAATTAGGGTGATTCCCCCAGGGCCGAATGCTAGACGTATTATTGAGTGGGATGAGAAGTATCTTATGCAGTCATATGTCAGGTGGTATCCACTGGTTATAACCAGGGGTGATGGGGTTATAGTCGAGGATGTTGATGGTAATAGATATATTGATTTTAACTCTGGATTGGCTGTATTGAATACTGGTCATCTTCCCAAACCTGTTGTGGAGCGTATAAAGGATCAAATTGGAAGGTTTCTACATTATAGCTTGACGGATTTTTACTATGAGTTGGCACCTAGATATGCGGAGAAGCTTGTCAAGGCCCTTGGTTGGAGTGGGGGTAAGGTATTCTTCACTAATAGTGGTGCCGAGTCTATAGAGGCCGCCATAAAGGTCTCGAGGGGATACTTTAAGGGTGAACGTCCATATCTAATCTCATTCCTCAATTCATTCCATGGTAGGACTATGGCGGCATTAACATTGTCTGCGAGTAAAACTATTCATAAGAAATATTTCCATCCCTTGTTGCCTGGCGTCATTCATGTTCCTTATCCCAATCCATATAGGTGTCCATTTGGATCTAGGGATCCCGATGAGTGTGCGGAGAGGACGATAGGTTATATCGAGGACGTTGTCTTTAGAAAGATTGTTGACCCTAGTGAGGTGGGTGCCTTCTTCATAGAGCCTATACAGGGTGAGGGTGGTTACGTTGTTCCTCCAAAGGAATTTATGGTAATGCTACGTAGACTTACTGAGAAGCATGGTATATTGTTGGTGGCTGATGAGGTCCAGAGTGGTATGGGGCGGACTGGGAGGCTATTGGCTATTTACAACTTTGGTGTAAAGCCTGACTTGGCTGCTCTGGCGAAGGGGATAGCGTCAGGTTTGCCACTGGGGGCGTTGGTGGGTGACGGTGATGTAATGAGTCTACCTAAGGGGAGCCATGCCAATACATTTGGTGGTAACCCGGTATCCCTGGCGGCTGCGGAGGCTACATTGGATTTGCTTATGGATGGATTGATGGAGAATGCGAGGATACAGGGTGAGTATATTATGACTAGGCTTAGGGAATTGATGGATGAGGTTGATTTGATAGGTGATGTTAGGGGAATAGGTCTTATGATAGGTGTTGAGGTTGTCAAGGATAGGGAGAGTAGGGAGCCCAATCCTAAGGCTGCGTCATGGATTATTGAACAGTGTTTTAAGCGGGGTCTATTGATAATCGGTGGTGGTGAGAGCGCCTTGAGGATAGCTCCACCCCTTGTAATTACCAGGGATGTGGTGGATGAGGGGTTAGATATACTTTCTGAGGTGATTAAGGAGGCTGATAGGGAGTTTAGGTAGCACCCTAATCTGGATTAGTCACTCGTGATTATAGGCTCTATAGCTATCTTTATACCATACTTCTTTCTTAGCTTCCTAGCCTTCCCTTTCAGGGCCTTCTTCACCTGTCTATATCCCCAGGTTGGTACGAATAGTATAGCCTGCTTCTCATTTATCATCTTTATCTCCATCTCATCGATGATATCGCCGAGCTCATGCCTAATTATCTCCTCCACGGTGGCTGGGGACCCGTACTCATCGATGTATACCTCTCTACTCTTCCCTACGGGTATGACGAATACACGCCTACCGAATACATAGAATTCATATTCTACTTTCTTTGTGAAGAAGTCCCTGATCTCCACCACTGGTCTAGCCAGTTCCTCCCTCTGCAATCCATATGGGACACGGGCTGCCATGGATACTTCATATACCTTTGACACTTGCCCACCCTTTAGGTATATTACTGTATCTAAGACGCTGGGTATCATACCAAGCTCAAGCCTCTCTACGAATCTCTGAACAGCATCTATAGGTTTGGCTGCGTGTACAACGCCTATCATTCCAACACCGGCTAGCCTGAGGTCTATAAATAGTTTGAAGTCCTCGGTTGTCCTCATTTCGTCGAAGATTGTGAAGTCCGGCCTGGAGAGTAGCATTATATCGTATAGCTCTGATTCATCACTATAGTTTTTACTGTACTGTGTTATATCTGGTGGGAGCTGGAGATCCCTGGGTGACTCTATGGTCTTTACTACCTTACCAAGACTTCTATAGAATTCTGCTAGTGCTTGGCTAAATGTGGTCTTACCCTCTCCCGGGGCCCCGGCTATGAGTATGCCTTCAGCCCTCTCCCTAAATCTCCTTATCAAGGATGGTGGTAGGTTGTAGTCATCTAGAGTTAGTTTCTTTATAGGTTTAACCACAGTTATTTCATATCCATCGCTGAATGGGGGTGTGGCTATAACTATCCTATACTGCCTTAGCTGGATTAGTATAACACCTTTACCCATCTTCTCTACGAACGTCTCTTCATCAACTTTTGCAAACTCCATCAACTCATCAATCATCTCTTCCAAGTCTTCCCTTGTTAAAATCTTCTCGTCAATATCTGTATATACCCAGTTACCTGGACTCCCCTTCTTTGCCCTCGGGTTCACACCTTCCTTCAAGTGTACGGACATCGTGGATTCATCGAAATACTTAATTACTCGTGGTAAATCGACATTCGGGTCTCTCAATATGCTACTTTTTGCACCTATAGACTTATATAGCTTATACTTCTCCTCGGACGCCGTTAATATTACCGCTCCATATTTATTAGATAGGTTCACCACCGACTTTAATGTGTCTGTCTCACCATCATCTACATATTCCAAGTTTATCTTACCATTCTCGGCAAGGTTCCTTAGCCTATTCAACTCTTTGAGGACCCTTTCTCTACCTATAGAATTATTTATAAGGTCTCTATCTATACTTTTGACTACGCTCCATGGGAGTATAAAGTCTCCCTCTAAGATTCCACTCTCTACCAATTTTGATACGAGCCCGCTTTTTAAGGCATCCAATGTCAATATATAATTCTTATTCATGTCTAATCATCCTATAACCGAGATTATTTGGGGATATATAAATCTTTAGTTTAGGAGGCATATTATTTGTTACTACCGATCCCCCGCTTTATAACGGGTTATATTATGTAATTCACCAAGCATCTTTAGGCCACTTCCAGTTAAGATAATTAATGTGTTCTCGTCAGGTGGTATGTAAGTCTCTAGTAGCTTCTTGTAGCCTGCATACGCCAATGCAGATGTGGGCTCAACTATGAAGCCCATTTTAATAAGTTCTGTGAGGGCTATCCTTATCTCGTTATCCCCAACCCATGTTGCGGCTCCACCAGTATCTCTAATCGCATCCATTAGTTGACTCTTCCTCGGGGGGCCGGGAACTCTTACGCCATCTCCTAATTTGCTTTTTACCCTGTTATCCACATCGCCTGATAGCCTTACGTAGCCTTCAGCCTCAATTGCATGTATCTTAGGTATATAATCTATCTTACCCATCTCACGCATCTTCTTTAGGCCATTATATATTCCCAGGTATAGTCCTCCACTTCCAACTGGGACTACTATATTATCTATCCATCCGAGGATTTTTGAGTTTTCAAATGCTATGGATTCAAGCCCTAGATTGAAGTATGGATTTACGAGATGGCCGATGTAATAGATGGACCTAGTTTTACTATAGTTTAGAGCTTTTTGGTATGCCTCTCCCCTATCGGTGCAGAGATGGAGTTTTGCGCCGAGTAATTCTATATAATTCCTTTTATTTATTGGTGCATTCCTCGGAATAAATATATATGCATTTAAGCCATATACATTGCTGTATAATGCTATGGAGGCACCAGCATTGCCCGAGGAATCCTCAGCAACATTTCTGTAGCCAAAGTCATGGACAATTTTTATTGATGTTGCGGCCCCCCTGTCTTTAAAAGAGCCTGAAGGATTGAGATACTCGAGTTTGAAATATAAATTCTTTGAGACCTTAACTACGGGTGTATCTCCCTCTCCGAGGGATATAATAACATCCTTCTTTAACATAGATCTAGGGATATATCTATATACCCCGGGGAGGCTAGG
>WAMZ01000095.1 GCA_015522055.1 Candidatus Geothermarchaeota archaeon | reverse complement strand
ATAATAAGGAGCAGGCAGCTGTATTGGAGGAACACTGTAGCTTTGCTGTGAGTAGCTGTTTCAAGGGATTTATTTATGACGATGAGTCTTTCCAGGGTCCTATGGCTGGGTTGATGGCTGGAATAAAAGACTTGAGTGACGATATATTATTTGTCCCAGGTGATATCCCATGGATAACAACCAAGTCTCTATCCACCTTCATAGATATCGTTAGAGATTATAGTCTGGATGTGGCGAGTCCAGTATGGGGGAATGGAATGATAGAGAGTCTAGTTATATACGTGGATAAGCGCTTGGCTAGAATCGTTGCTGAATTCCCTTGGGATATTAGGCCCTCCGCCAGGCCGACCGACTTTATTAGGGTCTCTGAGATGGCAGGTTTGATACCTGTTAGTGATATAACTGGTGATCCAACTGTCTTCGCACATGTAAATGTTGTTGAGGACCTACATAAGCCTAGGTTGAGGAACCCTGTCCAAGGCTTTATTAGGAATGTTGTTATCTTCGATAGGAGTGGTGAGGGATCTAGGTTTTGGGAAGCTTGGGTAGCATTTGGGAACCATAAATACTCTGAGGCTGTTAGGCATCTATATATGGAGATGGGTGACTATATTGAGAATAGTGTATACCATCTTGTTAGGCATGCGGCTATGGATATATCATATATTTTTGATGTGATGGGTAGGGGTGGAGGGGTTATGTATTGATTATTGCTGGCATAGATATCTATACTTTGATTAGGGTGGCGACGATACTGGCTTCTATAGTGCCGGCCATACAGGATATGAGGACTAGGTTGATCGATGATAGGATGTGGCTTATCTACTCTGGGCCCTATGCCATATTAATCTACTCGATATATCTTGGTGCAGTGAGGCTCGAGGACCTATATGTGGGGATAACCTTCTCGATAATAATTGTGGTCATTATGTTGATTGTATCTAGGTTCGGCCTATCCCTTGGTGAGGCTGACTATATCATGTTTATAGTAATTGCTCCCCTTTCATTCGTTTTTAAGCCTAGGATTGGGGATAGGCTGGTCTTGATCCCAGGGTTTATCCAGATACTCTTCTTATCTAGCCTGATCAGTATATTCTATGTTATCCTCAAGTGTATATACATAAATTTCCATAGGTTCTCTGAGGCATCTACTCTTAAGGAGAAGTTTAGATTGTTATATGGTTATTGGGTGGAGGATGCCGATGATTTGAAGGAGATTATTATTGAGGATAGGGGTGATAAGAAATTCGTTACACCTGGTATTCCAATGATATCATTTATTCTTCTATCGATGGTTATATTGACAGTTATAGACCTACTCCTATAGAATATTGGCTATGTTTATATATTTGGGGCTATTTGGATACTGGTGTTATGACTATTTTTTAAATATTGATTCGATGCGATTCTATTAATTGGTAATGGATGTGCCTATAGGCTTGGGTAGGCTGCATGAGGCTCGTTTCTGGAGGCCTGAGGATGGTAGGGTATACTGCTATTTATGTAGTAGGCGGTGTAGGATACCTCTAGATATGATAGGCTTCTGCGGGGTTAGGAAGAATATAGATGGCAAGTTGTATGCCCTCAACTATGGGATGTTGATAGCTCGGAATGTAGATCCTATCGAGAAGAAGCCTTTGACTCACTTCATGCCGGGCACGATGGTATATTCTATAGCGACTGTGGGCTGCAACTTCGCATGCCAATATTGCCAGAACTGGGATATTAGTCAGCGGAGAGAGATTTCAGGTGTATATACGGAGCCCCATGAAGTTGTGGATGATGCTTTGAGGACTGGGGCTGACGGCATATCATATACATATAATGAGCCTACTATATTCGCTGAATATGCCTTGGATATCATGGAGTTGGCCCATAGGAGGGGGCTATTCAATACGTGGGTAACGAATGGCTATATGACGCCGGAGGCCTTGGATGAGTTGGGTAAGGATTTAGATGCGGCGACGGTCGATTTTAAGGGCCACGGGAATCAAAGATTCTATAGAAAATATATTTATGTCTCTAGTTCAGAGCCTATATTCGAGAGTCTATTGGCGATGAAGGATCGAGATGTATTTATAGAGATAACGGACCTAGTGGTGCCGGTTGAGGATGGTTATAGGTATGAGGATGTGAGGAGGCTAGCCAGGTGGATCGTTGAGAACCTGGGTCCCGAGACGCCTTTCCATCTCCTTAGATTCCATCCGGATTATAGGATGATAGATGTTCCACATACTCCGGTGGAGGTGTTGGAGCGGAGTGCGGAGATAGCTAGGGAGGAGGGATTACAGTACGTATATTTAGGTAATGTATGGGGGCATCCTTTGGAAGATACTTATTGTCCATCCTGCGGCCATAAGGTTATAGATAGGCTCGGCTTCTACATTAAGAAGATAGATCTGAAGGATGGTGATAGATGCCCTAAATGCGGTGGGCGGATCAATTTGGTTTGGAGGCCTAAGAAGCTATTGGCCCTTAACGACTAGATATCTTTATTAACCCAAATATACCCAGCCAAACATCATAATAATTTAATGGGTATAATTTATGGTGGTGGCCATGGCCAGGACGGAGCTATTATACCTTGTGGATTCCTATTTGAAGGAGGTTGAGGCTAGGGTTGTTGAGGTTAGGGATGATGGAGTTATATTTGACAAGACTGTCTTTTACCCTGGTGGCGGTGGGCAGATACATGATACTGGTCATGTCGTGGCCGGGGGTGTGGAGTATCCTGTTACTGAGGTTTATATGGTGGGTGGGGATGTATTGCATAGGGTTGAGGGTACCGAATTGAATGTAGGTGATGTTGTCTTGCTGAGGTTGGATTGGGATAGGCGCTATAGAATCATGAAGATGCATACAAGCCTACATATTATTGGCGCGGTTATGTACTATGACTATAATGTATTGATTAGTGGGTCTCGAATATATCCTGATTATGCACGGATAGACTTCCCGATGAGGGACATGAATAGGGATTTGGCCATGGCTATTGTCTCTAAGGCCGACTCTATCGCTAAAGAGGGGCATGAGGTTAAGACGTACTTTATGCCAACGGAGGAGGCGCTGAAGAATAAGGAATTGTTTCGACTATTCGATGCCTCTAAATATGAGAAATATCTGGGTGATAAGGTTAGAGTAGTGGAGATCGTCGGTGTAGATATCGAACTCGATGGAGGAACCCATGTTAGGAATACATCGGAGATTGGTGAAATAAAGTTCCTTAAATATGAGAGTAAGGGAGCTAAGAATAGGAGAATATATATAACTGTCTAGCCTAGCTGGAACCCTTCTCCTCCAGTATCTCTAGTAGTTTGTCGACAATTTTTCTAAATTCCTTACTAAATATACTGTCTCTCCTCTCCAGTACGTATAATCCTCCTCTGTCCTCGGCCTCGGCTAGCCCTGGGTCTATAGGGATGCTCCCTAAGAGTGGGATATTGAACATTTCAGATAGGTCTTTACCTCCATTTCCTGGGAAGACCTTATATATCTTGCCTTCTCCAGGGCATACAAAGCCACTCATATTCTCTATTATTCCTAGGACGTCGACGCCAGCCTTCTGTGCAAAGTCTATGGATTTGGCTACGGCTATCGCAGATACGTCCGTGGGCTGTGTAACGGCTATCAAACCCGTTATATCATTAACAGACTGTATGAGGTTTAGTGCCTCATCACCAGTTCCTGGCGGGAGGTCTACCAATAGGAAATCGAGTTCCCCAAATTGGGCTGATGCAAGTATCTCCTCAAGGAAACTTTTCTTTAGGGGACCCCTCCATATAACTGCCGCTGTCGGATCTGGAAGGAAGAAATATATGCTGATTACCTTGATGTTTAGGGGGCCTTTAACCGGAATCATCTTCTTATCTCTAGTTGCCAATACCCTCTTATCTTCTACTCCCAGCATCTTAGGTATGCTTGGTCCGTGGAAGTCACTATCTATTACGCCTACATTATAGCCTCTCGAGGCTAGTTCGATAGCTAGGTTAGCCGTTACCGTCGATTTACCTACACCCCCCTTGCCACTAATTACACCAATCTTGTATCTAATCTTCTTCATGTTCTCCTCAATCATCTTCTGTCTAGTCTGCATCGTGAATAGCGCCTGTAGTTTTGCCTTGGCCTCCTCCTTGGAGACACCTGGTTTAATATGGGCCATCTCTAATCATCCCACTAATAACATCGTTATATTATTTAATTAAACATGTGTATTTAAAATAATATAGCTAAGGCAAGTTATAATAAACTTGGGGGGCACTATGGATGGGTTAACGATTTCGGATCTCGGCTTAATACTCATAGTAATCGGTTTCATAATCATAGTTTATGCTATGATTAAGATTGGTAGAGGTGGTAGGGGCGGGGGCATATTATTGATTGGGCCAATCCCAATTATATGGGGTAGTGATAAAGAGGTTTTTAAGTGGCTTGTGATAGTTGGTCTAATAATTATGTTGCTATACTTTGTATTCTTTTTCTATGCCTTGACGGGCGGTATCATGGGTGGTTAGCCTATGTCTTCTAGGGTTCCCTATTGCAATGTATGTAGGGTTCGTCAGGCTGAATATGTATGTAGTGAATGTGGTAATTTGGTATGTAGATATGACTTCGACCCCTACCTCAGGGTATGTAGTGAGTGTTTAAGGGGTAGGGAGAGGGGTGTGAGGGTGGAGTATGAGGCATATACACCTTTGAAATGGTTCCTCCTTATATTCCTGGGTTTTATTCTTATAACAATTGGTTTCCTCCTGTGGGGTATAGGTCTTTCCGGCGCTATTCAAGGAGAGTCTTTTATAGTGATTGCTCCGTTCCCATTCATATTTTTCGGTAGAGTTGGGATTGAGATAGCTATCTTAATCCTAATAATATTCTTGATATTCATATACCTACTTTTCCGTTATTTTAGATTCTCTATTCCCAGCGGTCCTTCATAGACTATTTCACTAGGCTTTTGAGGGAGCCTCCTCGCCTGGATTATATATGCTAATGTTATTGGTAGGTATGAATATGTCAGTAATTTTATGCTATTACTATAACCTATTTTATCTGATAATAGCGGTAAAATATATATGTCCATTTGGGGATAAAGCCGCCTACTTATCCTTATGGACCTATCTATATCCAGTATAGACATGTATTCTGGCATAAGGTTTCTCGTCATCTCTCTAAATATTTCTCTGGACAGCTCTATGTGGTAGTTCTTCCTATTTTTTAGGAGTCCGGTTGATACTAGATAGTCTATATCTCTGCCCTGAATCTGTTTCAGGAGGTTATTGGCTTCCTTAATCTTACTATCCATTCTTTCCGAGATTTTTTCTACTGCCCTAGTTACTATATACTCTAAATCATCTAGATCCCATAGTTGTGTTATTAAATTGAGTTTAAACCTGGGTCCATTGGTGTCCTCCATATTTAGTATCAATATTTTATCTGAATATTCTTCGGCCCCTAAATCTTCGATTATACTCTCTATTTCATAGGTGTCTCTGTAGGCCTCTATTATTTCTAATCCTCTTCCTTCATGTAGAACATCTATCTTGGATATTGTCTCTTCAAATGACATATGGTGTAGGATGTAATGTAGTGAATATCCTTTTATATATATGTATCCGGCATGCGGATGTACGTATGATATGTCTGTATAGAGAATCAAGGATATGTATCCACCTGCTAGGTAGGTGTTTGGAGCTCTAGTAGCATGTCTATGCTTGGGTAGTTTTCTCCAGCCATGCCATGTAGGAAGGAGCCGCCGCTGACGCATAGTATGCCGCCGGTGTTCTGTATCATTCTATCTAGACCATACATGGTTATTTCCGCTGTTGTGTCTCCACCTAGGAATATTAGGCCGGTGCCGCTGATCATCTTTGTGAGTTTTATTCCGTTTGTGAAGCCTCTCTCGAATACGCCTAGAGGCCCTGCCCTAATTCTTATCTGGTCTGTCTCCATTAGCTGTGCATACCATTCAACCGTTTCACTACCTATATCCATTATTACGCCGTCGGTCTTTGAGATCTCTTTTAGGGAGACTTCTTTAGCCTCGCCATTCTCTATTATTACGAAGTCTTTGGGGTATTTGACGTCAAATTTCTTTAATAGTGCCTTGGCGTCTTCGAATACATCTATGGGGAACCTCCTCTCCAGGAATTTGTTATTGACCGGGTTTAGGTCGTGTCCATCAACATATGCGAGTAGCTGGCCTGGTATGCCGCCTGTAAATCCCTTCGCCCATTTTAGTATATTCATTAGATATGATATTTTGGCTAGCTTCGCTCCCCCCATCAGTAGGGATACGCCTACATTCTTATTATCTAGAACCTCTTTCAGGGTTTTTAGCTCGAGTACAGACCTTATTCCTACATAGGTTTTTGAGATGTAGGGTAGGGCCATTATGCTTGTGTGGGGTCTATGCCATACGGGTATTGCATCGTTTACACATGAATTCACGAGTCCCTTGAAGAATTTTATGTATATGCTGTTGTCTGGTTTGAAGCTGGTCTCTTCATCCATCATCCTAATGTTATCCAATAATAATACCTTCCCTGGCTCTAGGCTCTTTATCTTTTTCTTGGTCTCTTCACTAAACATTTTTTGGTAGGGTATATATTCGATATCTATGTCCATGGGGAGGAGTTTCCTAAGTACTATCCAGTGTTGTTTTAGTGGGATGAAGTCTTTCTGCCCTCTTCTCCCTTGATGGGCCACCAGTACCAAGCCTGTATATTCTGATAGTAGCCTGACTATGTCCGAGTATATGTTGAGTCTATAGCTGTTTTCAACTATTTTACCCTCTACTACTGGGACGTTTATATCTATCCTTAGGAGGGTTGGGTTTTTTAGTTGTGAGCCTAGGTTTATCAACCAGAATTCTCTAGTCTCTAGGTAGTAGTCTCTCATATGGATCACTATTGATATTATTGATTGTAATCAGTTAAAAGTGTCCTTTCCAGAGGCATGTATCATAGGGATGTCTAGCTTATTGGTTTGTTGGGAAGGGCTGCCCCCCACTCTTCTTCCGCCGTCTAATCTCCTCTATTAACGCTGGGATTATCTCCTTGTAGTCACCGACTATACCATAGTCGGCGTTCTCGAATATGGGTGCATCCGGGTCTATATTTATTGCTATTACTCTCTTTGCCTCCCTTATCCCGAATACGTGCTGTGCGGCTCCGCTTATACCGACGGCGAAGTATAGCCTTGGCTTCACCGTCTTCCCCGTCTGCCCCACCTGTTTATCATGGGGTATCCATCCGGCGTCGACCGCCTTCCTCGACCCGGCTATTACGCCCCCCAGCTCGTCGGCAAGCTCTTTTAGGAGTTTGAAGCCGTCTTTTGAGCCTAATCCTTTTCCGCCAGAGACTATTACATCAGCCTTCTCGATCGGTATCTCTTCCTTCGCCTTTATCGGTATATATTCTATAAGCTCCATTTTCGGGTCTATCAACTCATCTATTTTCTCCTCGATTACCTCCCCCTTACGAGTTTCATCCCTGGGTGGTGTTGGGAATACATTTGGCCTGACGCTTCCCATTACGGGTTTCCTATCCCTAGTTTTTATGTGGGCTAGCATCCATGCCCCGAAGGGTGGCCTAATTAATATAATATCTCTAGTCTCTTTATTGACCTCTATCATGGTGAGGTCCGCTGTTATTCCCGTTCTTAGGTTGTTGGCTATGAATGGAGCTAGTTCACGGCCACGCATCGTCCCCCCTACTAGTATGGATTCAGGTTTATACTTCTTGGCCAGTTTGTAGACCACGTCTCCATATAGGTTAGGTGTGTATTTCTCTAGCCTGGGGTCGTCTACAACAAATACTTTATCTGCACCGTAGTAGATGGGTTCCATGGCTAGCTCCTTGACCCGATAACCAATTAATACGGCACCTGCATATGTCTCGAGGATATCAGCTATCTTTCTAGCCTCCCCCAGTAGCTGTAGGGAGGCTTCGTTTATGGTTCCATCATCCACCTGTATATATACCCATATCCCCCTATATTCATCGGGGTTTATCTCGTCCCACTCACTACACAGCCTTCTACTACTCACATCCATCGCCTCCTAAAGCTCTAGAAGTCCCTCTTGAATCAGCTGGTCTATAAGCCATTTGGCAGCCTTTTTCGGGTCCCTTTCCTTGAAGACCAGGTTTTTGCGTGGGACCTTTGGAACAAAATCTATAGCCGATACAACGGTTGGTGACCCTCTAAGGCCAGCACAGTTAATATCTATATCTAGGTCTTTACTGGTCCATACCTGGATTACGTCCTCCGTTTTTGCTCTCAGCTTGTTAGAAACCTTTACTCTCCTGGGTTCATATGTATGCATCGCTATCGAGACGACGGCCGGTAGATATACCTTATATGTTTCATAGGCATTCTCGAGCATTCTCCTTACGATAATGCTGCGGTCCTGCTCGTTATACTCTATATCTACTGCATAGTATACATAGGGAAGCCTAAGCCACGAGGCTACCTGTGCACCTATATGGGCGGTGGAGCTATCTATGGTCTCATGCCCCATTATTATTAGGTCATATTCACCTATCTTCTCAATTACCTTTGAAAGTACATAGGAGGTGGCTAGGGTATCGGCACCCGCGAAAGCCCTGTCTGAGGCCAGTATACCTCTATCTACACCCATGCCTATGACATGCTCTAGCCCAGCTAATGCTGATGGGGGAGCCATAGAGATGGCGGTTACAGTTCCTCCATATCTATCCTTGAGTTTTAGTGCCATCTCGACTGCTGTTAGGTCATGTGGGTTTACTACGCTGGGTATCCCCTCTCTAATTAATGTACCGGTTTTTGGGTCGATGTTCACCGATGTGGTGTTAGGCACCCATTTTATCCCGACAATTATTTTTAGGGGCACTTTATGACACCTCTATTAGCTAAATCTAAAGTGGATTCCTCTACCGCTCTTTGGGTATTCCCATTTTACGGCCTTCTCTGGGCATATCACTCTACATGTCCCACATTCTAGGCAGCCTTCATAGCTAAATAATACCTCTCCACCGACCATTGTGTAGCATTCTGCAGGGCATAGCCTTATGCATGGCTTCCATTCACATTCCCTACATTTACTATAATCGACTATTATATGGGGCTCGTAATCCACGTCCCATACATCGTTGTTTAATATGTCCTCTATTCTACTTATCTTCCTTTTTTTGACCTCGGTCTCGGTGGTCATAGTTTCCTGCTCACCTCCCATAGGTCCTTAATGATATGGATTAGCCCCACCCTCCCTTTCCTAGCCTCATCAAAGGCCTCCTTTAACTTATATGAGTCATATTCTATATGCATTAGCTTGCTCGCCAATAGATTTATTAGCTGGGGGTATGTGCTGAATAGCCTCTCCTTCTTCATTAATCTCGATACGCTGGAGAATTTCCTCAGCATCTTCATTACGAAGCTCTCCTCCAGCATTTTCTGATATATCTTGAGGTTCTCCTCGCTTGCCCCACCATTGCCGTGTGCCTTTTCATAGGCTTTGGCGGCTATATATCCTGAGTAGGCCGCGAAGTCGACGCCTCTGTAGGTATAGCCTTGGTTGAGGAGTAGACCAGCGGCATCCCCCACGATCATCAGGCCATCGTAATATAGTTTCTTTGGCATAAGTCGACTGGGGTCCTCGGGAATGAGATGGGTGGAGTACTCCATTATCCTACCATCTTTAAAATATTTATATAATAGTGGGTGGTTCCTCAGTTCCTCAACTAATATATAGATATGTCTATCTATCCTCCTAGCCGCCTCCCCTAGCAATACAACTATTCCGAGGCTAACTGAGTCTCTATTTGTATATATGAATGCCCCTCCAGGTATTCCATCGGTGACGTCACCCATCAGTATCCATGATAACCCCTCATTATTATCTAGGCCAAATAGATTGTTTATGGTGTCAGGCTCCAGTTTAATAACCTCCTTGACGCCTAGTGCCACGTGGTCCGGTGACAACTTCTCAACGATTCCCTCTCTTTCGAGTAGGAGTCTATTTATACCCTCTGCATCTATAACTACGTCAGACTTTACAACCTCATCCTCAACGACTACCCCCCGGTATCTTCCATCCTCTTTGTATAGCCTATCGACCCTGATCTCTGTCAATAGTATTGCCCCCTGTTCAACCGCTTGGTTCGCCATCCAATGGCTCAGCTGAGTTAGATATGTCGTGAAACTTGTAGTCTTATTACTTGTATACTCAATTGTTGTCGCGGACTCGTCGTAGACCAGTGATATCCGTTCCTTCTTTACCCATCTATGTATTGGGGCCTTCTTCTCAAAATCCTCATAAATGTCTTTTAGGGGCCTTATATAGACACGCCCCCCAAACATACTCTTTGAGCCGGGGGTCCTACCCCTCTCTAACAATAATGTTTTATACCCCATCTTCGCCAGCTGATATGCGGCCGTAGCCCCCGCTGGCCCGGCTCCAACTACGATAGCGTCGAATCTCTTCTCGATATGTTTCATTATATACACCGTATCGTAGCCAAAGTATAGATATATTTATAGTGTGATATATAGAGAGTGGTATAAATAAGTTGAAGTATTAAGAGGTAAATGTTTTCGATATATTCGATGTAACGTTGCCCTAAACTACCAAAATTTAATATTCTTTATTTAATTTCTTACACAGTTCTGCTATACGTTCTGCATATATCTCATCTACCGACCGATATATAGGAGGTCTACATTCAACCGGATATCCAATTAGTTTTGATAAAACCTTTTTAATACCTGGTATGCCGGTAGTCTCTAGGTATATGAATACGTCATATAGCTCCCAGTACAGCTTGTTGGCCGATAGATACTCTCCTTCTCTAACCAGCTCCATCATCACTTTAATTGGTTTAGGGGCTATGTTGGCAGCCGCTAGTATAAGCCCATGTCCACCTATCACTAAACTTGGTAGTGATAGGAAAGCATTTCCATTTAATACATACCCCTCTTTATTTACTGCTTTCACCAACTTCACAATCCTAGGCATGTCTCCACTACTATCTTTAATACCAACTATATTATTGATTCTCACCAGTTTCTCCACAGTCCTCACTTCTATGTTTACACCAGTTACCTGAGGAAAATTATATAATAAGATGTCTCCATCAAGCTTTTCTGAAACACTTCTATAATATTTCTCCAGCTCTTCGCTGCCCACCCTATAATAATAGGGCGTTATTACCAATAGGATATCGGCGCCTAAATCGATTGCATCGTTTGAGTATATTAGAGTCTCGGGTAGGGTCTGGCCCCCTGTACCTACTATAAGTATTTTGTCCCCAACGGCATCACGCCCTACCTCGGTTAATAGTCTCCTCTCCTCACGGTTAAGGTGTGGGGCCTCCCCTGT
>WAMZ01000094.1 GCA_015522055.1 Candidatus Geothermarchaeota archaeon | reverse complement strand
TATATAGCGGAATATGTTGCCAGCATATTGGGTAGTGAATTTGAGACGGTGATTGTAGGTGGGTCAAAATATTTTGATCCTAATCCACTCGATAAGATACTTGGGGCGAAGCTAGTTATAACTACTGCGGGCTACGGGAGCCTAGTTGAGCTTATAATGAATAAGAAGAGGGGTATTATTATACCCTTGGAAGGGCATTTTGAGCAGGAGGATAATGCTAAGGTGTTTGTTGGCCGAAGTGGATATAGGGTTGTGAGGGTTGGTGATTTAGGTAGGGTCGATCTCAGGCGCTTGGCCAATGAGGTGTTGTCGGAGGAGCCTGACCCACCGAGGGTGGCCGATGGGTCGATCAGGATTGTTAGGGACATCGCGAAGCTACTTGAGGAATCAAAACCATTACGTCATATAGTCTAATATTATAATCGTTTTATATTCCCGTATCTGGAATCATATTAATTTAATGTTTCTACTGAAGGGTGGTTTAGATGATAGATGAGATTAGAACAAAGTTCCTGAACGTCTTTAACAAGGCGAAGGAGAAGATGGGTGAGGAGATCAGTGGATGGAACAAGGTATTCCAGTTTGAGATCAGTGGACTTGAGCCATTCTACATCGAGTTTAAGGGTGGAGAGGCCAATATAGTACAGGGTAAGGCTCCAAATGCTCTAGCTACTCTCTCTATGGATCTAGATGTACTTAACCAGATACTCGACCTACAGATGGATCCCATGGTTGCATTTATGAGGGGGAAGATGAAGATAACTGGGAATGTCATGGAGACGGTGCATCTCAGGAAGATTTTCCAGGTTGTTAGGGAGGAGTAAGTATTACCCCCTTCTTTATTATTGTTTAGTGGTCTAATCTCAAATTACTAACTAGATAATATATGTCCATTATATATGATGTATTTATCCTATTGAAGATGCTATATTTATTTACTCAATATATGTAATATTTTTGTATGCCTAGGAGGAAGAAAGTTAGTGATAAGGAGATATTTGAGAAATATATATTAAGTAAGCCTTGGACAAAGTTCTATGATGAGGGTACACCTACGGAGATAGAGATACCTGAGGTTCCTTTACACCAATTTCTCGACGATGCATATAAAGAGGCTGCGGACCATACAGCCTTAATATTCCTTGGTAGACGGGTTAGCTATGGAGAGTTGCATCAGTATTCGGAGAGGTTTGGTAGGGCTTTGGTTGAGAGGTTCGGCTTCGAGAAGGGTGATAAGCTGGCTATATATTTACCCAACTGTCCACAATTTGTCATCGCATATTACGGGGCGATTAAGGTTGGTGGTATAGTCACCCCTATGAATCCATTATATACGGCTAGAGAGGTTGCTTATCAGTTGGGGAATAGTGGGGCGCGGATATTGGTAGCGCTGGATCTCTTCAAGGATAATGTTGAGAAGGCGTTGGAGGAGGTTGATGTAGATGCAGTTATATATACAGGGGTCGATGACTTCCTACCCGGGTTCAAAGCCTTCCTATATAGGGCATTCAAGAAGAAGGTGAAGGTCGTCGCGGATAACCGCAAATTCTTCAAGTTTATGGAGCTTATAGGTAGGTATCCGGCCGATGCGCCCAGGGCCGATATCGACCCTGTAGAGGATTTGGTTGCCCTAATGTATACTGGTGGCACCACTGGACTGCCGAAGGGCGCTATGCTGACCCATTACAATCTAGTCAGTAATGTTTATCAAATTGATTCATGGCTATTCAGGGGGAGGAAGAAGAAGGATGTATTCGCAGGTTTGCTGCCTTGGTACCATATATATGGGCAGACGGCGGTGCTGCATTCAGCGATAAAAAGTATGTCGACAATCGTTGTATTCCCGAGGTTTGAGTTGAAGGAGGTTCTGGAGGCTATCCAGAAATATCATATAAATGTATTCCATGGCGTACCGACCCTATACTCGCTCATGATAAGCTATGATGATATAAAGAAATATGACTTGAGTAGCATCGAGGCATGTATCAGTGGGGCTGCACCTCTACCGAGGGCTGTCGCTGAGAACTTCGAGAAACTTACGGGTGGTAAGCTTAGGGAGGGGTACGGGCTGACTGAGACGAGCCCAGTCACCCATGTAAACCCAATATTTGGAAAATATAAGATTGGGAGCATAGGCCTACCCGTACCAAATACATTAGCCGCCGTCGCAGATATTGATGAGGACCGCTTCCTACCGCCTAATGAGACTGGCGAGATAGTTGTGTCTGGCCCCCAGGTTATGAAGGGGTACTATAAGATGGATGAGGAGAATAGGCTGGTGTTCTTTGAGAAGTATGGATATAGGTGGTTCAGGACAGGTGATATCGGCTACTACGATGAGGAGGGATACTTCTATGTCGTGGATAGGAAGAAGGATCTAATCAAGTATAAAGGTTATAGCGTCTATCCGAGGGAGATAGAGGAGGTTCTCTATAAGCATGAGGCGGTGCAGGACGCTGCGGTTATAGGAGTCCCGGATGAGAAGGTGGGTGAGATAGTGAAGGCTTTCGTGGTACTGAAGCCCGGCTATAAAGGTAGGGTTAGTGAGGAGGACCTTAAGCAATTCTTGAAGGAGCACCTAGCTGAGTATAAGGTGCCAAAGGAGATCGAATTCAGGGAATCCCTCCCCAAGAGTACTGTGGGCAAAATATTGAGGCGCGTGCTAAAGGAGGAGGAGATCGTTAAGAAACAGGGTCAATAACCGGGTTATAGTATTAGTTATATATACTTCTTTTTATCCAAATATCCATTCAAAAGAATATTTAAATAACATTCTATGCCATGGGTGTCAATATATGGATATTGCGGTATTGGTTAAGGCTTCCCTAGATGTGAATCTTGTTCGGGGAGATGCTGAGGGCCGACTCCTCAAGGAGGCTATTCCACTAGCCATTAGTGAGTATGATAGGAACGCCGTCTATGAAGCCGTCCGTCTACGCGACGCTCTGGGTGGCAAGGTCTATATATTATCTGTATTGACATGGGGTCCTACCCAGAGGAGGATGAGGGATTTCGAGAATGTGGTTAGGGAGGCATTGGCCTTGGGTGGTGACGAGGCGCATGTAGTTGTCGACGAGGCTGCGGTTGAGGCTGGACCGAAGGCCACTGCATATATATTGTCTAAGCTGGTCGATAAATTGGGTGGTGTAGGGCTTGTTCTATGTGGTGAGGCTTCGATGGATATGATGGCATCCCAGGTCTCTAATTACTTGGCTAGCTACCTAGGCTATAACTCTGTAACTTTTGTTAGGGAGTTGTCTATAGAGGGTGGTAAGGTTAGGTGTAAGAGGGATCTAGAGAATTATATAGAGATGGTTGAGACGGAGCTGCCAGCCGTGATTAGTGTGACGGGCGAGATTAATAAGCCTAGACTACCGACACTACTACAGATTAGGAGGGCCTTCGCGAAACCATTAAAGACCTATTCATTATCGGATATCGGGGTGTCTGAGCTCCCTAAGCAGACTCCCACTAAATATGAGTTGGTTAAAGTTTCCCGCAAGAATATCATTATCGAGGGGGCGTCTATGGAGGAGATCGCCTCCAAGCTTGTCGATAAGCTTATCGAGGAGGGTGTTTTAAGGAGGTAGAGATTATGAAGGCACTAGCAATAGGCTTCAAGCCCAGTGATTTAGGTGAGGCCCTAGCAGTATTGAATAGGCTGGCGGAGGCCCTGGGTGAGGAGCTGGAGGCAAATGCATTAATAATATCCAAGGAGCCATTCAAGCACGGCGGATTCCACAAGATTTACCATGTGAAGACGGCATCCCTATACAACTCGATAGGGTCTATATATAAAGTAATGGATGACTTGACGGTGGATACGGTTGTGTCGCCAAACATCAAGGATGGTGTCGACCTACTAGGTAGGGTGGCTACCAAGATAGATGGATTTATGGTCACTGAGGTGTCGTCAATCGAGAAGATTGACGGGGATGTATATTTGGCGAGGCCGATATTAGGGGGTAGAGCCACCGCATACTATAGGTATACTCCTGGGACTCTCTTCACTTATACCGTGGGTAAGTTCCAGCCCATCGATGAGGCTGGTGAGCCAGATGTTATAGAAGTTACTACTGAGCCTGGGTCATATACAGTTGTTGGGGTTGAGGAGAAGAAGCGTGGCGCCGTTGATATAGAGTCTGCGGAGGTGGTTGTAGGAGTAGGCAGGGGGTTCAGGAGTAAAGATGATATTAAGATGGCGAGTGAGTTGGCTGAGCTATTAGGAGGGGAGGTGGGCTGTAGTAGGCCCATTGCCGCCGACTTCGGGTGGCTAGATGAGGATAGGTGGATAGGTATATCTGGTAAGAAGATTAGGCCCAAGCTCTATATACCTATAGGCATATCGGGCGCTCCACAGCATATAATGGCTGCAAACGACTCTAAGGTAATAGTGGCTGTAAATAAGGATAAGAACGCCCCTATATTCAACTATAGTGACTATGGTGTAGTCGCTGACCTATATCAATTCCTACCAGTATTCATTAAGGTGCTTAGGGAGAGGCTGGTTAAGTAGTATTCGCCACCTGGAGTCAAATTAGGGTTTAAGTGGTTGGTTGCGCCGTCGGGCCAACCAACCCTACCAAGAAATATATATGTGTCTATGGGTGGATATGATATGTCTGTAGCGGGGATAGAACATTTTCTTTTCGTTGAGGACCTAGAATTTCTTGTGTACCAGTCACTACTCCTCGCAGCCATTATATTCATCTATGGATTATACAGGGCCTACAGAAGATGGTTCAAGCCTGGTGAGAGGCCTCCCCTTAACAATATAATAGAGAGGATTGGGAATCTAGTCAGGTATGGCTTACTCCAGAGAAAGGTTATCTATAAACCATTGGAGGGCACTATGCATACAATGATCTACTTAGGCTTTATAATTCTTCTTATAGGGACACTGCTTAGGGCATTCGAATATGATATCTTGATCAGGCTATTTAACACGAGACTACTGGTCTCAACCACCTACTATATATTTAAGTTACTTATGAATGTAGGTGGGGCCCTAGCTATAATTGGGATAATTATTGCACTGGGAAAGAGGGTCTCCTACATATCACCATACCTGAAGACCACAACTGAAGATGTAGCTATTCTCCTATCCCTACTCTATCTACTGGTTACAGGTTTCATCCTCGATGGTATATCTACATGGGCGTATAGACGGGAGTGGATAGGGTTATATGACCCTATTGGATTGATGATAGCGGGGTTATTGGATACCTATCCATGGGTGATCGCCCTTTATAGAGTTATATGGCTTAGCCACATGCTGCTAGCGATTTTCCTGGTAGCCTACATACCATATACAAAGTTATTCCATATGATTGCTGGAGGTATACTGAATACATTCTTCGCGAGGGATTATGCCCCATCGGCATTTAAGGCGATCGAGAATATAGATGAGATCGTTGAGCAGGGGGGAGTACCTGGCGGCGGCTCTCTATCCATGCTTACATGGAAGGAGAGGATGGACTATGATTCTTGTATAAAGTGTGCTAGGTGTACAGAGAACTGCCCAGCCACCCTATCAGGGAAGCTACTTAGCCCTATGGACCTTATCCTAGACCTTAGGAGGGCTATGGATTCGGGTGATTATGATGCTGAGTTGGTGCCTAGATTCATCGACCCCGAGGTTCTCTGGTCATGTGTCACATGTGGTGCATGTGTATATCAGTGTCCTATGCTGATTCATCATGTGGAGAGCATAATAGATATTAGAAGATATCTAATAGGTAAGGGTGAGAATGTCCCGGACGAGGCCCTAGAACCATCCTACAATATAATGAGGTATGGGAACCCGATGGGAAACGACCCCATGGATAGGGAGGTTTTCTTGAATGAGTTGGCCAAGGACCTGGGTGTGGAGGTAGCATCCGAGGATATAGAATATGATTATGTTCTCTGGCTGGGGTGCCAAGTCTCCTACGACCCAAATAATAGGGGTATCGCTAGGTCACTACTTAAAATTCTAAGGCGGATGGGTGTCAATGTGGCCCTACTCCCGGAGGAGGCCTGCTGCGGCGAGCCAATCAGGAGGCTGGGCGACGAGTTACTGTTTAAGGAGCTCGTCAGCCAGAATGGCGAGTTATTCAGTAGATATAGATTTAAGAAGCTCATCGTTATGTGTCCACATGGATATAATGTGTTTAAGAACGAGTATCCGCTATATGGATATAGAATCGATGTTATTCACCATAGCCAGATACTGTCAGAGGCCATAGAGAAAGGTCTATTGAAGGCGTCTGGCGGTGGTGAGAAGGTTACATTCCACGATCCATGTTATCTAGGTAGGTGGAATGGAGTGTATGAGGATCCTAGAATAGTCGTTAGGTCAGTAGCGGGCGACGGCTTCACCGAGATGCCTAGAAATAGGGAGAGAAGCTTTTGCTGTGGTGGAGGTGGTGGGCACCTATATTTCGAGGTTAAGCGTGGTGATAGGATCAGTAGATTGAGGATGGATGAGGCTATCGCTACAGGGGCAGAGGTAGTATGTACCGCGTGTCCATACTGTAGGATAATGTTATCCAGTGAGGCACCTCAAGATATCCGTGTCTTGGATATAGTTGAGTATCTGGCAGATAAAATTGGGGACTGACCCCCTTATCACAACACAATCATTTATTATATTTTATAATAATTATAACTTGTGATGGTATCTAGGCTTGATTTGCTAAAGCTGATTTCGATTATAGTCTTAATCTCTGTATTGATATTCCCAACCATTTCAATACCTATATTGAAGAATGTGTTGAACCCTATTAAGGGGCCGCTGGGGGTGGTTCCTAAATCCATAGTTTACGAGGAGGAGTTCTCCCTCCCAGGTTTGAGGGATACCGTGAGGGTTAGGTATACCCCATTGGGGATACCGTATATTGAGGCAACTAACCCAAGCGACCTCTACTATGTATTTGGTTTTATCCAGGCTAGGGATAGGCTATTCCAGATGGATCTAGTGAGGCGGTATGCATCGGGGAACTTGAGTGAGTTATTCGGGCCAGACTTCATTGATACCGATAAATTCTTTAGAGTAATCGGTTTATACAGGTCGGCCAGGGATACATATGAATTGATTAGCAAAGACCCTATGTACTCTGAGCTCCATGAATACCTAATATCCTATACTAGGGGGGTAAATTACTACATAGAGTATGCAAAAAGAACTGGTGCTCTCCCCCCAGAATACTATATCTTAGGGGTCGACCCCGAGCCGTGGAGCCCCATAGACTCTATAGCCGTAGGGAGGATCATCTCATGGGGGTTGGCCGGAGGCTTCTCTGATCTCGAGCTTCTCTCCTTCCTAGAGGCGAATGGGTATGATGCCCTAATTAGACTAGACTTCCTTAATAGGAGTCTAAACAAACCTATACTCAGCATGTATAAATTGAATAGTTACCAGTCCACCCCAGTAGAACATTATTATAATAATTATAATGCTACCCAATTGAGGAGCTATATCTCCCATCTAAACACCCTCAATACTGGGCTAAAAAAGATTATAGGAGTTGGTCTGTCGAACAACTGGGTTATATCTGGTGAGTTGACAGACACTGGTTATCCCATTTTAGCCAATGACCCACACCTCAGTCTACAGGCTCCTCCAGTATGGTATGAGGCTGGCTTAATCATACCCGGTGAGTTATCTATATTCGGCGTTACTTTCCCGGGGATCCCGTTTATAATAATTGGTAGGAATGAGCATGTGGCATGGGGATTCACGAATGTGGGGGCCGACGTCACCGACTTCTATTTTTACAAATGGAGTGGAGACAAGTATTTATATAAGGGGAGGTGGCTCAAACCCAGGCAGGTTAATGAAGAGATATATGTTAGATCCGGGGCCGGCTATAGAGTTATAGAATTTAAGGTGAATATTACTATACATGGGCCTCTCTATGAATATAATGGAGTCAAGTATGCCGTTAGGTGGACAGGCCATAGCCCCACCCTAGAGCTAGTATCCTTCTACTATTATAACTACGCCGAAGACATATCTGACATCATCGAGGGCGCCAAGTTCTTCTCTGTTCCAGCCCAGAACCTTGTGGCTGCAGACGATAAGGGAAACATATTATATTATCCGGCTGGGGCATATCCAATACGTAACAATACACCTATTATTGAGGTGGAAGGCCTCGATATAATCAATATGGGCTTCCTCCCATTCAACGGTAGTGCTGGTGAGGGTGAGTGGTCGGGGTATATCCCATTCGATGAGATCCCCCATGCAATCAATCCTCCACAGGGATATATCGCCACCGCTAATAATAGACTTGTCCCAGGTGATTATCCATATTACCTTGGTTGGAGATGGGCCGATAGATTTAGATTCGAGAGGATAGATGAATTAATAAGGAGCTTTATAGATGCTGGTGAGAAGATCTCCCTAGAAGATGTTATGATGATCCAGGGTGATATACATAGCTTGGCGGCCGAGACGCTTCTCCCCATGATGATATCCAATGTGGATAACGACATAATTGGAGATAGGGAGCGTGTAGCCATAGATATATTATCAAAGTGGGATTATGAAATGTCTAGTGATTCGGTGGCCCCCTCCATATACACGGCTTGGCTATATAATTTACATAAGCTACTATGGGGAGATGAGGTTGAGGCAGCTGGCCTAGGCATCGGTTTCATCCCACTTGAGACCACGGAATACATATTAAAGTTATATGAGTCTGGCAAGCTAGATGAAGGATACTATAAGTGGGTGAATGGTGAGATACCTAGAATACTCGCCGATTCGATTAAGGAAGCGGTCAACCAGTTGACGGAGTCCTTCGGTGAGGATATAGAGTCATGGAGATGGGGTGATGTTTTAAAGTATAGGATTAAGCATCCTATGGGAGATATTCTACCATGGCTGAACTACCCTATGTATGATGGTCAAGGCGGTCTATTCACAGTAGCTGTATCGGGTTTCGACCCGAGTAGCCCACCATATTATGTAACTGGGGCGTCCAGCATTAGGTATATAACGATGCTGGAGCCTAGCGAGAGTAGCATACCCAGTCTATACATAGTTTTGCCCGGCGGGAATAGCGGGAACCCCTTCAATCCACACTACCACGACCAATTGTCTACATGGGTATCCAGGGAATACTACAAGATATATTTGTATAGAGATATTACCGGTGTTGAGGAGTTTGAGTCAGTAATCATATTAAGGGGTGAGGGTGGATGAATCGAGTGATATCTCATATTGCGAATATAGCCGTTGCTATATTTCTCTTTTATATCGCGTTGAATCTAGAGTTGGGTGGGTATGAATTAATCTTAGGGGGTATATTGGCGGGCCTAGCGTCTTCATATGGTTTGAGGAGGATTTACGCGATGGTCGCTGTCTCTATCCTATCAATCTTTATCTTCTACTTACTAATGATCTCATACTACTATGTTGTTAATCCGTATGGAGCTATGGTTATGTTGGGCTCTGGCTTAATAATACTGGTTCCATTTTTATATTCATTGGTTTCAGCGGTTGCTGGGGGGCTTGTCTGGAGTCTAGTGGGTGAAAGACTTAAAAAATTCAGGTATAAGGTGTAATTGAATCCAATTTTTCGTATCATTAATATATTATATGTGTGAATTGTTTTTTGATGAGTGGTGTTAGGATCTTCTTAGCTGGAGCCGGGTTGATGGGTACTGATATAGCATATATATTTGCTCATAAAGGGTTTAGGGTCGTTCTCTATGATATATCCCCGGATTCATTGGCTAGGGCTAGGGAGAGGCATCTCTATTTATCAAGGAATGTTGATATGGTGTCCCCTGAATTAATTGACAATATAGTTTATACAACGGATATCAATGACTCTAGAGGTGCTGAGTTCGTATTCGAGGCTGTTGTTGAGGATCTAAAGGTTAAGCGTAGATTATTCTCGGATTTAGAGAGGATCCTAGATCGTGATATTCTCTTCGCCACCAACACAAGCAGCTATACAGTATCTGAGTTGGCATCACAATTGGATGATCCAGGTAGGTTGGTTGCCATGCATTTCTCCAATCCCCCGATCGACATGAAGTTGGTTGAGGTCGTGGGAAGCAGTTATACGGTCGATGAAGCATTAGACAGTATAATTGAATATAGCAGGCTGATTGGGAAGGAGCCTATAGTTTTGGATAAGGATTGTAGAGGCTTTGTACTTAATAGGTTGATCTATACAGCCTTCGTTGTAGCTTTGTATCAATTGGATAGAGGTGTTAGGCCTGAGAGTATCGATGCTGGTGTGAAGGGTCTTGGTGTACCATATGGTGTGGTGGAGGGTATGGATTTGATCGGTCTTGATGTCGTTAAGCGCATATTGGATAATCTGTTTGAGGCCTATGGAGATATTTACAGGTATCCAGCTAATATACTTGATGACATGATCTCTAGGGGGAAGCTGGGGAAGAAGGCGGGTGTAGGATTCTATAGATGGGAGTCTGGTTCCGCTGTCATAACTGAGGCAGAGCCGGCGGACCCCACTCCATATCTAGCAGTTGTTGTCAATGAGGCTTTCAGGGTGGTGGAGGATGGGGTGGCAGATAAAGCTAGGGTCGATAAGGTCTATAGGCTTGGGGTTGGGGCTCCAGCGGGTCTTTTTGAGTTGGCAGACCTATTTGGACTGGATAATCTAAGGGATATACTTAATGCCATGTACAGCGAGACTGGGCATAGGGTCTTCAAATGGAGTGGGCCTGATTAATCTGGATCATCGATGATGTATTGATAAAAAGGTTTTGGATGTGGCATTATTCTGGGAACTCTACCCCCTCCATCCATAGCTCCCCAAGTAGGGCTAGGTCCGGCGGCTCCATACTTAATTCCTTAGGTGTAACAACATCTATTAGGGCTGGCCTCTCCTGACTATATGCCTCTTCTAGGGCTGAATGAATCTCCTCCGGCTCAACGACCCTCCTTCCATACCAGCCCATGCCTGAGGCTATCTTTGCATAGTCTACGTCGTGGAAATCAACACCATAGTATTTACCCTTATATAACAATTTTTGGACGCCTCTTATCATGCCATACGCCCTATCGTTTAGGACTATGACATGTATCTTTGTGCCTAGTCTCACGGCGGTCTCCATCTCCTGTATATTGAACATTAGCGAACCGTCTCCAGTGAGTAGGTATACATCTCTCTCTGGTTTTGCTAGTTTGGCGGCTATGGCGTATGGAAGCCCTGTACCCAGATGGCCTGAGTCCCCGGCCCATAGAAATGTTCTCGGGCCATATATCCTGTTGAGGTAATGGGCCCACACGGGTACGTTCCCACCATCCAGTACCACAATCGCGTCCCTGGGGAAGAATTTCCTGACTTCATATATCGCTCTTAGTGGGTGGATGCCTCCCCAATCCTGCATAGCTACATTTATGAAGCCCTCCTGCCACTCCCTCTCCATCTCCTTATAGGTACTATAATCTCTCTTTATCGGGTCCGTGAGTCTCTTGACCTCATCTATTAGAAGCTTAAGTGTAAGCTTGGCGTCACCAAGGATGGCTAGGTCTACATACCTATTTAGAGCTATATTCTCAGGGTCGATATCTATCTGAATTATCTTCTGTTTATCCGGCTCACCCCATGCGGGTGGCCTGCCCCAGAAATCTAAGTCGCCGACTCGGCATCCTATTAATAATACTAGGTCGGCCTGTGACTGTATCTCCAGCGACACCATCGTACCCGGTATAAAGTATAGTGGATGGTCTTCGGGGAGTATTCCTTTTGCGATCATGCTGGGTATGACTGGCATAGATAGATACTCCGCTAGAAACTTGATCTCTTCGTATGCACCCGACCATAATGCGCCTCCACCGGGATGTATCACTGGTTTATCCGCCTCTACTAGTAGCCTCGCGGCCCTCTTTATCGCCTCATGCTCCCCTACTGGCTTGGTCAACGCCCTATACCTAGACCTATCGGGTATAAATTCATCTATGTTAGCGAATTGATATTTTTTGAATAGGATATCTACGGGCAGGTCGAGGTGGACGGGCCCCATCCTCCCCCTATATGCATTCCTCACGGCCCTATGGAACAACTCAGGTATCCTTGAGACGTTGTTAACCACGGCATTCCACTTGGTGACTGCCTTGAATAACATGTATTGATCCAACTCCTGCATACTTCCATGGGAGGGATATGATTTCCAGGACTGGTGCTGGGCTGTAACTACCATCAATGGTATACCATCTGCATATGCTGGATAGACCCCTGGGACGAGGTCTGCAGCCCCAGGCCCCACAGTACCTATGCATGCAGCCATATTATTAGTCAATCTGAAATATGCGTCTGCCATATGGGCCGCTGCCTGTTCATGTCTAGTCAGGATGAATTCGATGCCGTCTTCTACTCGGATGGCCTCTAGAAGTGGAGTCAGTTCACCACCTGGAACCCCGAATACGTATCTAATGCCTTCCCTAACCATACACTTGACTAGGATTTCGGCTCCAGTGAGGATAGGCAATTATAACACCAAAAAAGTGTATAATCTATCTTAGAAAAATATTTTCGAGAAATTTTTTACCAGATTCTAATATCCAATCTATGTATTGACTGTATCATTAAATATAGCCATCTAGATAGTTAGGTGTAAAATATTGAATAGAAATGTTTTGAAGGAGGTTCTCAAAGGCCTAACCCTCAGGGGGTTTGATGGAGAGAGCTTGGTTGTCATGCCTAAAGGATTTTATATGGGGAGGTTCTCTGAGGAATTCGGCTTCAACCTAAACATTATCGATCCAATTGGGGATGAGTCCCCCGTTTGCAGTGTAAGGGTTTTCCTTGGGAGGAAGCCCCATTACACTGGGTGGATCGAGATATATGATGTTAGGGATAGGGTATTGGTAGGGGATAAGTCTATCTATTTTATCGATAGTTGGTTGGAAGATGGTTTATTGAGTATCTTTTCCAAGGTTGTGGAGCCTGGGGAGGCAATATATATAGATTATAGCTATGATAAGCGTACCATGATTATGTTGGAGAGGGGATATCCACCTATATGTACTAGGCTGGGTAAGAAGCTCTTCTATTTAGGCTTCACCTGGTTTAAGGTCTGGTATTTCCCGGAGGGTTTTATGGAGGGTGGTGTGAAGCTCCAGTGTGAGAAGCCATTAGATAATGATGTTAGGCGTAGACATATGGAGTGGCTTAAGCGTGAAGCCATGGATTTCATATCCTCAAGTGGTGTGGATGATGAGATCCATTTAGAGGCTACTGAATATGCGAGGGCCTTCCTAGGACTTTAGTCATATATAATTTGGATATTATCGTATAGATAAGGATATTTATGGCTTGTTAATTCCTACAGATTATTGGTATGTATAATATCGTGGTAAGGGCTGAATACTGTAAGGGATGTGGCATATGTATAGACTTCTGTCCAAAGAGGATTCTATATCTTGGGGAGGATAAGAATTCATTGGGACATAGGTATGTCAAGGTCTCTGACGAGTCTCTATGTATTGGATGTAGGCTCTGCGAGTATTACTGCCCTGACTTCGCGATATTCATTATATCCAAGTCTTGAGGAAAAAATGTGGGGAGGGGGTTGGATTGATGTTATATCTTTAATAGCTTTGCATTTATAGCGACAATTACTGTGCTTAGCGACATTAATGCTGCGCCGACCGCCGGTGTCAAAACTATGCCATAGGCGACGAGTACGCCCGCTGCTAAGGGTATTGCGAATGAGTTGTATCCAGTAGCCCATATCAAGTTCTCTATCATCTTCCTATAACTCTTCTTGGATAGCCTTACTACATCGACGATGTCTCTGGGGTCGTTCCTGACGAGTATTATGTCTGCCGACTCGATGGCGATGTCTGTACCGGCACCGATGGCGATACCTACATCCGCCTGTATGAGTGCTGGTGCATCGTTTATTCCGTCACCTACCATAGCTACTTTGAAGCCCCTGCTCTGCAGCTCTCTGATGGCCTCAACCTTCTGGTGGGGTAGCAACTCAGCGAAATACTCATCTATACCCAATTCCCTACTGACATACTCAGCGACGTTACGATTGTCTCCAGTGAGCATTATTACCCTGAGACCCATCTCCCTCAACTTGCGCACAGCCTCATACGACTCTTCTCTAATTATATCACCCAGCGCTATGGCACCGACAGGCCTTCCATCCACCAATACATATACAACAGTCTTATTTCCTCTTATCGACTCCGGGATTTTCTCTAGTATATCTCCGTGCCCGGATTCCCTTAGATAGTTGGGGCTTACGAGTGATACTTCTTTGCCATTGAGCCTGGCTTTGACCCCTATCCCGGCCATGGCGGTGAAGTCGGATGCATTTAATAGCTTGAGCCCCCGCCTCTTAGCCTCCTTCACTATTGCCTTGGCTATGGGGTGCTCAGACATCTTCTCTACGGATGCTGCCATAACAAGTATCTCCTCCTCATCTTCATTGGAGTCTAAGGGGATTACGTCTGTTACCCCGAACTCACCTTTGGTGAGTGTACCCGTCTTGTCGAATACAATTGTGTCTATAAGCCTAGTTCTTTCAAAGGCGTCTCTCTCCCTTATCAGGAATCCTCGCTGGGCCGCTAGTGATGTGGATACTGCTACGGCTAATGGTATGGCGAGGCCCAATGCATGTGGGCATGCTATGACCATGACTGTAACGGCTCTCTCCAACGCGAAGTTTATATCTCCACCTACCAAGATCCATGTGGCTAGTGTGAGTGTACCGCCGAATATGGCTATTAATGTCAGTAGGAATGCTGCTTTGTCAGCCAGGTCCTGAGTCCTTGACCGTGCCTCCTGCACCTCCTTCACTAGCTCTATAACCTGGGATACATATGTCTCCTTCCCGGTCTTCAACACCTTAACTGTGAGGGATCCCTCTAGGTTTATAGAGCCCGCGATGACTTTGTCGCCCTTCCCCTTCGACTGTGGTAGAGACTCCCCAGTCAATATCGATTCATCTACGTTGCTCTTACCTTCGACGACCACCCCATCGACTGGGACTCTTTCACCAGGCCTTATTAATACATGGTCGCCGGGTTTGAGCTCCTCTACAGGTACCTCGATTGTTGTGCCATCATCCAATATCTTTATCGCCTTGGATGGTAGAAGCTTGACCATCTTCTCTAGAGCCTTTGAAGCGCCTAAGATAGCCTTCATCTCTATCCAGTGGCCGAGCAGCATTACATCAATTAGTGTGGCGAGCTCCCAGAAGAATGGGTCTCCCATTGGATGTACTAATGTCAGTATGCTATAGCTATATGCGACTGATATTGCTACGCTGATGAGGACCATCATACCCGGTTTTCTCTTACTGATCTCGTCGTAGAAACCTAGTAAGAATGGTTTGCCTCCATATAGATATATGATTGATGAGAGGATGAATAGGAGGGGGCTGGATATGTCTGGGAGGAATTCGAAGTTGAATACCTCTTGGATCGTTGGGTCAAGCAGAAGTATAGGTATCGTAATTATAAATGATATTATGAATCTCTTCCTAAAGTCCCTTATCATCATTTCATGGTGATTCTCTCCCATATCGTGTTTATGGACATGTTCCTCCATAGGCTTATGCTCCTCATGACCTCTATGGTCTCCGTGTTCCATGTGCCCTTCATGCTCCATATGCCTACTCCCAATAATTATACTATTCCATTTACCTCGAAACATGCCAAATAATAAATGTCCTTCCAATAATTTAATGCTATAGTTTTCATTATGGAAAATCAACTATATTTTTAATTCGAATCCTCTTTTTAGAGCTAATACATTTTTCTCCCTTGTTAACCCCCACTCTTCCAATGCTTTATAGATACTTTCTAATGATATTCCAACTTTCTTTGCCACGAATCCTAGTACCAGCATGTTTAGGGGTATATCCTCTTCTAAGGATATTCTGCTGAATGGTATATGGATTGTATGTCTATCGCTGAGACGGTCGCCACATAAATCTTTATCTGCATATATCTCCACCGCCTCAATACTGGATATATTAGCTAGTTCCCAGCCCACCTTATGGAGAACTATATAAATATTGGCCCCTGATACATATGGATTAATAATGTCTTTATCGTGTATGACTATCTTACTCTCGACTCTCCCACCCCTTACCTCTGCGCCATAGCTGGAATGTACCGATGCATACCTCCCATCTAGGGTTGCAGCATATCCCAATAGCCTCCCTAGGAGGGATATGCCTTGGCCACCTAGCCCTATTACCGATATTATCTTCATTTTACCTCCATCCTCGCCATTAGCTCGATATAGCTTTCCCTATCCCTATCTATATATTCCCCAATTATAATCTGGTCGTCGTGTATTTGGCTGCCGAACTCCACTTTTGATATATTTATCGATTTTCTCAGCAATTCCTTCATGTAGTGAGATGGCGGTATACCCATTCTATTGGTGACCCTAGATGTACATTGGGCGACGACCTCTATGAAACGGAATCCTTTCTTGTGTAGCGCCTTCTTGAATGAGTCCTTGAGTTGCTTGAAATGTGCGACCGTCCATCTAGCCACATAATTGGCTCCAGCGGAGGCCACTACCATACATGTGTCAAGTGGATATTCTATATTTCCATATGGTGTGGTGCTCGTCTTGAACCCTATTGGGGTTGTGGGGGCCAGTTGACCCCCAGTCATACCATACACCAAATTATTAACCATTATCGTCATTATATCCATGTTTCTCCTGGCTGCATGTAGTAAGTGGTTACCACCTATACCAGCTATGTCTCCATCCCCTCCAACCACGATCACCTCTAGGTCTGGCCTCGCCAGCTTTATACCCGTAGCAATCGGTATCGCCCGTCCATGGAGGGTGTGCACCGTATCTGCCTTTATATGGGGGCTGGGTATCCATGCGGCGCACCCTATACCGCTCACGAATATATATTTATCTAGCTTCTCGATCCCGAGTTCGTCGAAAGCCATAAATAGGGCTTTCATCACTATACCGTCGCCACATCCTGGGCAGAATATGGTTGGTAGATGCTCCTCCCTCAAGTACTTAACTAGGGGATGTTTCATCTCCTTATCACCTCCTTTATGAACCTACATAGTTCATCGGGGAATATCGGTATTCCACCCCCTACTTTACTATAGCCAACTACATTATCCATCCCGGCTACTAGTCTAATGTCATAAATTATTTGCCCTAAATTCATCTCTGGGACTATTATAAGCGATACATCTTTTAGATATCTCGATAAGATTCTATAATCCATTGGCCACAGTGTCTCTAGCTCTATACTGAACGCCCTGAAACCATCTCTACTCAGCATATCCACAGCCTCCCTACAGGCCCGTGCAGCTGAACAATAGCTTACTAATGCAATATCGCCACCATCTACATCAGGATCTGGATATATATCCAACTTAAATAGTTGACTAGTGTTATCCCAGATCTTCCTATTGAGCCGCCTCACGAGCCTCGAGTGTACCTCGGGGTTCTGGGTCTTCCTAACACCATAGCCGTTGTGGGTCGAGCTTGTATATAGGACATAGTAGCCTTCCCCAATCCTGGGCATAGGTGGTGGTTTGGAGGGGTCGCTTGAGTCGAAGAACATGTCGTCAGGCCCTCCATATATCCTGTCAACCACTTTAATCCCATCATCTATTACTACGGTCTCCCATAGGTGGGAAGTTAGTTCATCGATCAGTAGTATAACGGGTGTCCTAAGCCTCTCAGATATGTTGAACGCCTCTACTGTTTTATAGAAGGCTTTTCTTGGGCTCGATACAGCCAGTACGACTAGACTCTGGTCCCCATGCCTCCCCCACCTGGCCTGCATTACATCGCCCATGCCACTCTTCGTCGCCTGGCCTGTGGAAGGCCCTAACCTCATGACATCCACAACCACTATTGGTATTTCAAGCATTATCGCTAGGCCTATTGCCTCCTGCATGAGGCTGAAGCCGGGTCCACTGGTGGCTGTCATTGATTTTAAGCCAGCAATACTTGCCCCTATAGCCATATTTATAGAGGCTATCTCATCCTCACCCTGTATAAATATGCCGCCCCTCCTGGGGAGTTCTCTGCTGATATATTCCATTAGGTCACTACTCGGAGTTATAGGGTAGCCTGCATAGAATTTCAAGCCTGCTCTAAGCGCCCCCTCCGCAATAGCTATATTTCCGGACCAAAAGTGTCTCTCCACCATACATAAATACTAATTGTATTGAAGTGTATTTAGCCGGGATATAAGCAGGTCAATTGAGGTTTATCTGTGTCAGGCTATCGGAATCTGGTCACACCCCCCGTAGAGGGTCCCAGATCACCTCCATCATCATCCACATAAAAATGAATCCTTACGAACACAATTTATATTAATTTGTACAATGGAGATGTACACAATTGTATAACAATGGGCTCTCTATTTACTTGGGTTCACAGAAATATTTACAGGGTTTTACATTTTATAGACATGTCTAATTTAATGGGGTGGCCAAACAGCAATCCTAGAGGGGTGTAACTAAAGGTCTACCTTTGGATCCTCCTTTATCGTTGTGAGTATGAGGTGTGTACTGCTGCGCTCTATCTCCGGAATATTAATAAACTGGTCTATAATCCTCATCAAGTCATTTCTATTTTTAGCCCTGAGTAAGACGACGAAGTCGATGTCTCCTAGGAGGAAGTATACCGCCCATACTCCCTTTATCTTGCTTAGCTTCTCACCCACGATGTTCTGATAGTTTGGCCCAAACTTGGCTTTAATGAGTGATACCGCAAATATGTCATATCCGATTTTATGTGGGTCTATCAGCGCCATGATCTTCTTGATAATTCCCTTATCCCTCATCTTGTTAATTCTGTAGTGTATAGCGGTTTTAGACATCCCTAGCTCCCTTCCCAGCTCCTCCAAAGACCTTGTGGCATCGTCCTGGAGCAGGTTCAGGATCTTCTTATCCGTCTCGTCAATAGGTTCGTCCTCGGCCTTCCTCTCCCTAGCCCGCCTCGGCATCCCGACACCCACATTTAATATTATTCAATTTCATATTTAAATCAATTTAAAAATATACATAATTACTATTGCTGATAGAATAAAGATAAATATAAATCAATCTATAATTAACAACATTGAATTTATCTTTATACCGTATGACATAAATATAATTTTTCGGTGGTTCCGGATGGAGGTCGTCTATGAGGGTAAGGATATAAATGCTATGGTGAACTTTTTGGAGAAGGACTTGGAGCGTCATGAGCATATAAAAAGCCTTAGTAGGGTTCCGGAGCCGAGTAGGGGACGTAGATATAGGGAGGTGCTGCTGCAGACATTTAATACACTGGGTTCACTCAATGCATCGGTTATAATTGAGTTTAAGGATGGGCTGATTAGGAGATATGTATTTCTAGGTAAGGTCTTGCCTAAGGAGGATGCGGACTCCTTCTTAGACATGCCCTTCTATGCAGAGGGATACATATATGAAACTATAGGTGATAGGAAAGTATATAGAGTCTTCAATCCATATATTTATCCGAAGTCCAGAGAGATATTCCGTATAGTTAAATCTATCGGGGATAAGTTCAGGCTAAGCGACTTGGAGGTACATCTTGAGAATATAACTGAATCACTTGATTTTGACTTCCTATAGATTGGGCTGGTGGGTCATATGGCTATACCGGGTTATGGCGGCAGATATATTGAGGTAGACCTGTCCTCGGGTGACATTAAGGAGGGTAGGCCCAATGAAGAAATATTGGGAAAATATATAGGTGGGAAGTGGCTCGCCTCATACTACCTATATAAAAATTTGGATCCCAAGATTGACCCACTATCCCCCGATAACATACTTTTCATAGCGGCCGGTCCTGCCACTGGGTCGAAGGTTCCTTTAGCATCCAAGATCGGATTCTTCTTCAAGAGCCCGCTGACAAACATATTTGGAGAAAGCTTCATGGGTGGCAACTTCCCCGCTGCATTTAGGTGGCTAGGCATCGACTACCTAGTTATTAGGGGTGCCTCGGATAAGCCTGTATACCTCTATATAGAGGATGAATACGTGGATATCATGGACGCAAGTGGGCTTTGGGGCCTCAATACTGAGGAGACTGAGAAGGCACTGGAGAAGAGGCATGGGCATGATATAGAGGTTGCGGAGATAGGCCCTGCCGGGGAGAAACTGATTAGATACGCTGTCATCAGCCATGGCTATGGTGAGCGTAAGAGGGAGTCGAAGGCGGGTAGGGTCGGTGGAGGAGCGGTTATGGGGAGTAAGAAGCTGAAGGCAATTGTGCTAAAGCCGTCTAGGAGGCATGTCGATGTATATAGCGATGATCTACTAAAGAAGTTTGTTAAGAAGATTGGTAGGATGATAGCCACCGACCCAAAGACCGGCGCGCCTACATACCGTAAGTATGGGACCCCAGCCACTCTTATACCGGCTCAGAAGATGGGTTTCCTCCCATCTAGATACTGGAGGTACGGCCAGGCACCCAATTTCGAATCCATCGACCCAGATAAACTTTTGAACGAATATTACGACCACAACGTGGCATGCTACAATTGCCCATTCGCATGCGGCCATATAAGCAAGGTTAAGGACGGCGTGTTCAAGGGACTTGTAACCAAGGGACCTGAGTATGAGACTATCTTCAGTTTCGGAGCCAACGCTGGTATATCAGGGCATGACAAGATCATATCCCTGAACGTCTTATGCGACAGATATGGTGTAGATACCATAGACGCTGGAAACATAATAGCCTTCGCAATAGAAGCATATAATGAGGGTAGGCTTAAACTCCCATTCCCAATCAGCTACGGCGACTACGAGGCTATACTAAACCTCTTCCAGCTAATAATGGAGAGGAAGGATGTAGGTGAGGTGTTGGGTGAGGGTATTAAGCAGGCTGGTGAGAAGCTTGGCCTAAGCGACCTTGCAGTCCATGTAAAAGGCTTGTCACTCAGCGCCTACGACCCACGTAGGCTCAAGGGTATGGCGATAAGCTATGGTATAGGTACTAGGGGAGGTGGGCATCTCAGGACGACTGCATATGCCTATGAGATAAGGGGCGACATAGACCCAGATGACACGAGTAGGGAGAAGATAGAATTTATAGTGGATAAGGAGGACCTACTATCACTCCATGATAGCCTAGTCGTATGTAGATTCGCTAGGATGATGTATACATGGGACAATACTATCGAAATGATTAAGGCTTTGACTGGAAGGGATTGGAATAAGGATGAATTGAAGAAAGTTGCTAACGAGACCAGGACCATGATCAGACTATTCAATATCGAGGCAGGGATAGTCCCAGAGAAGGATGACATGCTCCCCGAAAAATTCTTCAAGGAGCCCGTTAAGCTCAAGGATGGGCGTGAATATTGGATCACGGAAGATGAGATGAGGAGTATGCTTAGATATTATTATGAGCTGAGGGGCTGGGATGAGCGGGGCTACCCAAAGATTACTCCATAGGATGTATAGAAAAAACAGTGAATCATTTATTAATCAGGTATATCAACAATATCTATCCATAACTTAATTATACCTAGGTGTCGGATGTGTACAGCGCCTTTGAGTATGGTACAAGGAGGAATACAGCTACATTCTGGCTAATAATCATAAACATAGCAGTATATGTATTTGCTGGTATATGGTCAGGCAACATACTAGACCTAAGGAATACTGCACCAATGATAATCCTAGGGCAAGTCAATGTATTCGTATGGTATAGGCTATGGATATGGCAACTATTCACAGCTATGTTCATACACTTCGACATTATGCACCTAGCCCTTAACATGTTCTGGCTACTAATCCTGGGAAGCCAGTACGAAAGGATATTCGGAGGAATCAGCCTAGTAAAAACATATATACTCACGGGATTAGCGGGAAATGTTCTATCACTCTTTCTGCTGCCACCAATAACAAATAGCGCTGGAGCCAGCGGAGCAGTATTCGGGATATTCGGGGCACTAATAATTATCCAGGCATATGCAGGTGGAAACATATACAACACAATCATGTACGGATTCTTCATAGTCCTACTGAACAGTATAATGCCAGGCATAAACTTCATAGCACACGCCGGAGGCTTCCTAGCCGGGCTAATCATAGGATACCTAAATGTAAATAGGCTAAGAAGAATTTACTACAGAGTGAGGTATCACCCAGTATACTACTAAAATCAAGAGAGTACACAATCCTTAAAAATCTGACAATAGAAAGATTAATATTAGCCCGCCCCTAAAACCCTCCGCGAGCCAAGGGGGACAAATTATTGGCGGATGAAGCGGGGGCGCCTGGGGGCGGGTACAACTATAAACATCGTTTGTTTTCTTTATTTAAAATCAAATCTGTGGCTGTATCATAGTATATCTATCTACTTCCAGCTGAAAATTGAAATCGAAATATTATCCTAGTCAATATTTTGAACTATATAAATCTTAATTTCTCGAGATTTTTATCCAGTTCTTTTTATGCCCTATTTACACATTGAGCTGTGTCTACGAAAGATTTTAAATATGAAATTAATATGTGCAACGGTTAATGGTCGGGTGAAATTATTCATTATTTTATGGTGTCAAGACAGTCTATAGCCGCAGTATTCCTAGTTCTATTGTCTCCATCCATAGCTGAGCTGTTATCGTCCTCTGCGCCCCCATCGGAGTTTTTCGATCCGATTGTATTCGCTCTCCTTGTGGGGTTATATGGGTTCGGTGCATTACTCATCAGGGAATATAGGGTTCGGAATAACCTAGGTTATTCGTCTATAATTATTTTGGGTATGGCTTATGGGGTTCTAGAAGAAGGTATTGCTGTTAAAAGCTTCTTTAATCCAGCCTGGCAAGACATTGGAATACTCGGTGAGTATGGCCGATTTTTCGGGGTGAATTGGATATGGGCCATATCACTAACCATATACCACGCTATAATAAGTATCCTAATACCAATCGCCATAACCGAGACACTATTTAGCGACATATCAAATAAGATATGGGTCACTAAAAATAGAACCATAAAAATAATCCTAGGAATATTCTTATCCGATGTAGCTATATTGAATATCTTATTGACTATGGACTATCACCCTACATTGATCCACTATGTAGCAACAATTACACTAATTCTATTTTTGGTAAAAATATCTGGAAGAGTTAGTTTCAGACCCATAAAGATACGTGGTCCACCAATAAAATTCTGGTTGGCAGGCTTAATATGGATGACATTATTCTATGTAATATCATTTGGCCTACCCAATATGGGCATCCCAATCATCATCGAGCTAATACTAATAATATCCTATCTGATATTCACGGTTAAATTATACTCAAACTTGACACCCAACAGTATCGAGGATAGAAATAGGTTGGCTCTATGCATAGGCCCCCTAACCCTATTTATAATATTATCACCAATCCACGAATTCCTTATGGAAAGGAGTGATGATCCAACTGGCATGACATTGATAGGCGCATTATTTGCCTTCATACTATTATATATTTATAGGAAGGTTGGAAATGTTAGTTCAATGTAAAAATGATTTAACTAGTAGATGATACTACGCTCTACTAAGCTATAAAAAATGGAAATACATTGTAGAGGTCAATTAAATTTGTTCATGATGCAATTTTAATTTTATGTGAGTAGACAGATGAATCCCAGAATTTTAATTGCTATTGATTTCGGAGGTTCAAAAACCATTGTCGTTGTTTATGATTTAGATAATGATTCTGTATTGGATGTTGAGGTTGGTCCTGCTTGTAAGCTTCATGATATGACTGTTGATGAGGTGTTGGATAGATTTAGGTCTATTTTGGGTGGTATCGAACTTGATGGTGTCTCTGCTATAGCTATGGGGGTAGCCGGTCTCGATACTAAGTATGACTGGATGGTGTGGAATGATATTGTTAAATCTGTTGTACCGGGTGATGTAGATACGTTGGTCATGCATGATGTTGAGGCGCTGTATTATGCCGCTGGATTCGGGGAGCCATGTATCGTGGTTATAGCTGGTACCGGTTTCAATGTATATGGCTCAAATAATAGGGTCTCAGCCAAGGCTGGTGACTGGGGTTGGAGGATTGGGGATGAGGCTTCCGCCTACCGCATAGGCGTCTCTATCTTAAATAATGTATTTCGATATGTTGATGGCCGTGGGGGGTCCGAGACTCTATATAGGGCGGTGCTCTCTGAGCTCGGGCTGGGTGATTGGGAGGATCTCCTAGACTGGGTCTATAAGGCTGGGGTGGATGATATAGCTGGCCTCGCTAGGCTCGGCTGTATATTGGTTGACGACCCAGTTGTTAAGCGTATATTCTTGGATGCTGTCTCTGAGGCTGTATTCTCTGTTGAGGCTGTGGCTAGAAAAGTGGGTTTGAAGGGTCCTGTACACTATACTGGTGGGCTATTCAACTGCCTTTTTTACAGGGATGTCTTTATACGCATGCTATTGGATAAGGGATATTCAATTGGGAGGTATGTCGAGTATCCTGTAGTCGGTCCAGTAGTGAAGGTTCTGATGGATAGATATGGATTCGGCAGGGATGAGGTTACGAGGAGGGCTAATGCGATCGAGGAATACTTGAGGAGAAAAGGTCTATAGTATTCCGGTAGATTCCAAGTATTTCTTAACCTTCTTTATTAGGTAATCTGAGTCCATCGAGCCCCAGATATATCTTATGAAGAATACTTTACCAACGTTGCTCCAGATGTCATCGATATGTATATCTCTGTCATCTATGTATACCATCTGCTCAGGAGCTATGTCGATCCCCATATCTTTCTTTATTCTGTATAAGAGATTCTTTATCATTAGGTCCTTCCTCGGCGTAGTGTCTATCATGAAGTAGTCGAACATTCCGTCTACACCGAATGCCTTTATGGCTTCGTACGCTATTTCATAGATGTTCCATGACAATGTTGATGTTACGGCATGGTTTGCCCTCGCCCACTCTATAAACTTTACCATCTCCCTATTCAGCTCGATGCGTTCGCCATACCTGTCTATAATCACGTTTTCATCTATCTTTTTGAAGGGTGGTGTTAGGAGTGATATGTCTGTGTGGCTCCATAGGGTCCCATCTAGGTCTATAAGTAGTAGCCATCTAGCCATATAAAGCTATCAAGTCTATGCATTGTTATAAAGGTTAGAGTATCCTCACTGGATTAAATATCTGGTACTCCGGTTTCATTCTACCGGTCTCGATGTAGTCCTTCACTATTAGTGCAGTTAATCCTGAGAAGGTTAGCCCGAATCTGCAGTGGCCAGTAGCTATTATCAAGTTTCTATATTTGGGTAAGGGGCCTATTAGTGGTATCTCATCGGGGGTACATGGTCTATATGCATAGTCCACCTTGATTGGTTTGGATATTTCGAAGCCTCCCAAATATCTCTTGACCATGCCTATCAATTTAAATAGTCTATTGGTGGGTATCTCGTCTCTAAATCCGACGAAGTCCATTATTCCAGCTAGACGTAACCTATCCCTATATGGGTTTACCACCACCTTGATCTCCTCCAGCATCAATTGATGCGTTACATTGATGCTCGGCGTGTACTCTACTATGTATCCCTTGGCTGGATATAATGGAATATTTATCCCGAGTTTATGCGTGAGGCTGGGTGTCCATGGACCAGCTGCCAAAACTACCCAATCATAGTTCGATAGCCTTCCATCCCTAATAATCCCTATCCTGGATCCATCTACATGGATTTCATTTATTGGCTTGTTTTCATGGGTTTTGATATCCATATCTCTGGCTAGTTGGTTTAGCCCCTCTATATACTTTACTGGGTCTATTGATGCATCGGAGACATATCTTAGTCCCCCGACCACCTCTTCCGTAATACTTGGCTCCAATTCCCTAATCTCATTATATTCCAATTCTTTGACATCTAAACCGTCAATCCTTACCTCCCTAGCGTATTCTTTTGCATTATCAAGGTATTCTTCATCAATGTATAGCTCCAGAATATCCCCCCGTCTATACTCAATATCTATATTGAGGCGTGAAACTAGTTTCTCTACAGCGGCTATGGCTTGACTACCCATCCTCCTAAGTATCCTCCAGTCAGCATTCGCTAGTCTTCTCCTTGCCTTTAATATTTCTAGTATGGGTTTGCAGCCAAGCCCTCTTAACGATATTTTTACTGGGGAGCGGCTGGACGCTATAAGTCTAAGTACCCCGAATATATCTATGGATAATGGGTATGGGTTGTACATGGATGGGACTATTAGACCGGCATTCTTCGTGGATGCTTGTGAGCCTACTCTATCTTTCTCATATATCGTTACGTTATACCCTGAATCGGCTAGATATAATGCGGTGGATAGCCCGATTACTCCTCCACCGATGATAGCTATATCAGTCATACTATCAACTTAGTTTAATTGTATGGACCTAAATAATAATGCTATTCTAGTGTATTTGGTATTGGATTTGCGTGGGCTATGGTTTGATAAAAATGGTGTTGGTTATTGGGCTATCCTGCTCTTGATTAGGAGGAAGGCCTTTAGATCTCTATTCACTTGGAGTAATTCATAGGCTACATATAGGGCTATTATGGATGCCAGTGTTATGAACATGGTTATTGATTGGATGGCCTGCATCATATATGCTATTACCAGTAGGAATCCTACACCTAAGTGGGTGATTATGGTTGCTACGTAGGATGGTATCATCTCGCTGGGCTCGTCATAATACTTCATTAAATATTTTATGGCATATATCGATGCTGGTAGGGAGATCAACGCTATCAATGAATACATTGATATTAATCCTGTGACTGAGGCCACTAGGATATATCCATATAGTATGACTATTCCGGCTATATAAACCCACCTAGCCCGCCTCCTACCAAGTATCACAACTAAGTTCCTCCTACCGGTTGATTTATCTGCCTCATAATCAGGGAACTCGTTTATCAATAATATTAGAGCTACGGTTATCGTCACCGGTATAGAGACATATATAGGTGCGTATGATATAACGCCTGTCTGGACAACATAGGAGCCGAGGGCTATCAATATGCCGAATGATATACCGACGACGAGCTCACCCAGACCCTTCCCTGATAGTCTGAGGGGAGGTGCGTTATATGAGTATATGAAGAAGGCGCCTATTAGGCCTAATGCTATGATTATCCAACCCCTTATCAACGTAATATAAATACCTATGCCTAGGAATATGAGTAGTGATATTAGGCCGATGGATAGAACTTCTAGTGGGGATAGGAGCCCCATCTGTAATACCCTACTGCCTCCGCTGAATGGCCTGATATAAGACTGGTTCACCACGTCTGTATTGAGTTTATGGTCATAATAGTCGTTTAGTAGATTCACCGATATATGACCAATAACTATGCCTATGAGCGTCAGAACGAAGAGTATCGGGTCGAAAACATTGTGGGTTATATATGCCAGTATCGTTCCTAGGAGGACTGACGGGATCCCGGCCACCAGGAAGGGGGCTCTAATCGCGTTATACCATATCTTCAGCTTCTTCTTTAGGAGGCTGAACTCCTCGAATCTAGCCCTATGCTGTGCAAAGTCTATGACGTTTGGGGGCCTACCCCTAAGTATATCGGCTACTCGTTTATACCTAATCTGATGGGGGGTCACCTTTATAATATCTAGTATCGAGTCCTGTTTATTATCGACCAAGAGTTTTACAACTGGTGACCTATTATACAATAGCTCTAGGGCTCTACGCCTCTCATTCTTATCCCTGACAAGCTCCGCCGTCCCTATTACCTCGGTCTCACTCCACTTAGAGAACTCTCCTACATCCATGTATTTACTTGGGTCGCCTTTCTTCCTTAGGATGATCAGGTTTATCGATGGATTATTTATTATATGCATTATCTTGGGGTCATTCTTCATTGATGCTAGGTAGAAGGTGAAGTCATCGGTTACTGCGTAGTGCATCATTCTATTCCTGATGTATTCCCCTGCAAATGTTGAGACGGCGGCCTCCGTACTATTCCTTAGGTCCTCGAGGATGACGTTCCTAATATCCTGTTCCTCCGTCATATCACTATCAAGGTGGTAAATATGTCTCGGCTATATAAAAATATCTTCATATATACTGGGTCATTGCCACGAATATCTAATCCGAACCTAATATAATCAATTTTAAATATTTTACCACTCATTAGATTATTATTTTATTATTCATTTCTCCTCGGATTGGTTGATTGAAGGTGGCATTCGAATTTTTGGTTGATTTCATAGTGGGCGTTAGTGCTGGGAATAGACTTATAGCTGGTCTATTAGCTGGAACCATATGTATGATACTTACTTTCCTGGGGGCTGTTCCATCTGCCTTGGGATCGAGGGTCTCCAAGTCGATGCTGGATATTGGGCTTGGATTCTCAGCAGGAATCATGCTTGTCGCCGCCTTCACCAGCCTTATTCTGCCGGGGATCGAGGTGGGAGGGACATTCCCCGTAGTAATTGGATTCATTATAGGTGCTATAACTATCATTGGGATAGAGAGGTTCCTGCCTCATCTGCATATGATTAAGGGTGTCGAGGGTGGTGAGCGGTTTAGGGAGCGTATAAAGGCTGTATGGATGTTGGTCTTGGCGGTGATTATACATAACTTCCCTGAGGGGTTGGCTGTCGGGGCAAGTGTATCATATAGCATAAGGGAGGGTATATTGACGGCGATAGCCATAGGTATCCAGGATATTCCTGAGGGCCTAACCGTCTCACTCCCACTCGTCGGGATCGGTGTTAGGCGTAGGAGTGCATTGCTAATAGGTTTATTGAGTGGAGCCTCAGAACCCATCATGGCCTTGATACCCATATTCCTAACTTCGGTCGCCAACTTCCTCCTCCCATATACACTAGGCTTCGCAGCGGGTATGATGATATTCGTGGTTAGCCATGAGATTATCCCGGAGACCCATAGGCATGGCTTCGAGGATCAGGCGACCATAGGGCTCCTAATAGGATTCATCATAATGTTGATTCTAGACTCTATATTCTCCGCCTAATTCCCCCATATATGATTAGGCCAAATATTTAGCATAAAGAATATATTCCAGTATCAAAGATGCTTAAGCAGGATTAATAAGGATATTGAATCTCATTTGGATATCCCGGAATCGGCTAGTCTACCCTTATTGACTTGAAAGATAAAAAATTTGGGATACCTATGAAAGAGAGGATAAAAAATATGTGTTGCTGGTCAGTTCCTCATCCTCTTAATCTCTGGTTTGTACCGTTTCATGAGTAGGGACCAGCTCGTCACTGATACGGAGCTCATCGCCATGGCTATACCGGCGAGAGCCGGATATACTAGGCCTGCTGCAGCCAACGGGATTAGTATAGTGTTATATATGAATGCCCAGAATAAGTTCTCCTTAACCTGTTTAATCGTCCTCTTACTTAGCTGAATGGCCGCCACGACGTCTCTGAGGTCGTCCCTCACCAATATTATGTCACCTGCTTCGATGGCTATGTCTGTACCGCTTCCCAGGGCGAATCCTACATCGGCCTGGGTCAACGCTGGTGCATCGTTCACACCATCTCCAACCATGCCGACGAGTTTACCCTCGGACTGGAGCTTCTTTATCTCCTTAGACTTCCCACCCGGCAGGACGTTGGCCAGGACGAAGTCGATGCCCAACATCTCGGCTATGGCCTTAGCTGTTCTCTCGTTATCACCGGTTATCATACCGACCTCTATACCCATCCTCCTCAACTCATTGATTACCTGCTTCGCCTCCTTCCTAGGTGTATCGATTAACCCGATTAGCCCAACTACATAGTCATCTATGGCTACGCCGACTATGGTATAGCCCTTCTCCATAAGCTTTGAAGCCTCCTTCTCCGCATCCTCTGTATCAAGCCCATTATCCTTTAGATAGCTGAGTTTACCCACTATGATCTTCTTACCGTTGTATATGGCCTTAACACCTTTACCTGGTGAGGATATGAAGTCCTCGGGTTCTTCAATTGATATACCCTTCTCTATAGCCGCTTCAACGATGGCCTTAGCGAGTGGATGCTCCGAGTTCTTCTCGGCTACAGCGGCATACCTCAATACATCATCTGTATTCATTCCATTCAGCTTGACATCTACCGGTATCAAGGGTTTAATCATGACTACCTTAGGGCTCCCCTCCGTCAATGTACCTGTCTTGTCAAATATTATATGCCTAATCTTCCCGGCCTTCTCCAAGGCTTCACCGTTCTTAATTAGGATACCATACTCAGCCCCCTTACCCATACCTACCATGATCGCCGTAGGGGTCGCAAGCCCGAGTGCACATGGGCATGCCACAACCAGAACCGCGACCGAGTATAGTAGGGCTGTGGTTATACCGGCTCCAAATACGAAATACCATGTGAAGAATGTTAGAGTAGCTATTGCTATTACGATATATGTAAATATGCCAGCTATCTTATCAACCACTCTCTGTATCGCCGGTTTGCTACTTAGTGCTTCCTCAACGAGTTTAGTGACTTGAGCTAGGAATGTCTCATCACCTATCTTGGTTGCCCGTACCTTTAGAACACCCTCTTTATTCACCGTTCCTCCAATGACTTCATCCCCAACCTTCTTCTCCACTGGTACCGATTCCCCTGTCACCATCGACTCATCAACGGTTGAGTGGCCCTCAATAACTACTCCATCCGTCGGTATCTTCTCTCCAGGCCTGACGATCATAACGTCCCCTACATTGATTAATTCTATCGGTATCTCCTTCTCCTCACCATCTACAATTACCCTGGCCCTCTTCGGCTGGAGATCCATAAGCTTCTTGATGACCGCGGATGTCCTGCTCTTAGTCCTATGCTCCAGGAATTTACCTAGTAATACGAATGATATGACTACTGCAGATACATCATAATACATGTTCCTCCAGTCCGGCGTTGGTAGGGTGAACCATAGGCTCATTAGATACGCCGCTGTAGTGCCCAGTGCTACCAATGTATCCATGGTAGCCGTACCCATCCTCGCAGCATTGATGGCTCCTCTATAGAATGTTATTCCTAGGTATATCTGGATGAATCCAGTGGCTATGGCAAGTAGATAGGCCGCCACCGCTGTTCCAGCCATTGGGACGAATCTGAAGAACTCTGGATAACTATATAATACAACTACACCAGATAGTATCAAGCCTATAATTACCTTCCTCTTTAGTGTCTGTACATACATCTCCTCAGCCGAGGCAGTATATTCTTCACTCACGATATCCAGTCCTAGTTCGTTCAGGACCTTCTTAAAGTCTCCCAGCGATACTAGGGCTGGATTATACTCGATGTATATCTGGCTACTTACATAGTTTACAGAGACGTCCTTGACGCCCTCGATCTGCCTGAATCTCTCCTCAATTACATTGCTATATAGTTTATCGGTTAGTCCAGATACATTCAGCCTAATCTTCTCATACTCTACATCATACCCCGTATTCCTTATGGTCTCCTCTATATCCCTGATACTAATCTTTCTGGGGTCGAATGTAACCATAGCTTTCTCCGATGCGAAGCTGACGTTGGCATCCTCAATCCCATCAAGCCTCTTTATATTCTTCTCTATCGTCAATGCACAGTTTGCACAGTGCATGCCTTTAATCTTTAATACAACTTTCTTTTTAGTCATCCAATAATCACCTCCAAATTAGTATATGGATTATAAAAAAGGTGGTGGAAGATTCCTAGTAGTTTATTGCCTCTCATTAGCAGCAGGAATGTCCACCGTGTCCATGGCCGTGGTGGCCATGGTGGCCATGGTGTTCATGGCCCTTACCGACGAATTTCTCCGGGTTCTGTGTAAAGGCGTCTCTACAGTGTTCGCAGCAGAAGTAGTATAGCTCGCCCTCGTACTCCAACTTCAATGCAGCCTTCTCGTCCGCTATCTCCATTCCACACGTGGTGCATTTAACCATTCAAAAATCACCACTAAATATAGAGATGTACATGATTAAAACATTTATCCTTGCCATTTTGGAAAGTTTATAGGCTTACTAGATATACATATGTATAGGCTTTCTAACTCATAGTCCCCTGAATGTATTTATTAGTAGTGCTGATACGGAGAGTATCATCGCTATCATTGCGGCTGTAGGTGGCAGGAGGCCTGTTGCTGCTATTGGGACGCCTACTCCATTAAAGATGAATGCAACTAATAGGTTCTCCTTCGTACGTCTATATCCCTTCTCAAGCAGTTTCTTAGCACGGTAAACTTTCATTAGGTTTCCTCCGGTTATAATTATGTCGCTCGACTCTATAGCTATGTCGGTTCCAGTCGCGAGTGCTATACCTACATCGGCCTGGGTCAATGCTGGTGCATCGTTTATACCGTCGCCTACCATGGCCACCCTAGCCCCAGATTCCTGAATCCCTCTAATGATCTTTACCTTCCGTTCCGGCATTACATCTCCATAATATTTGTCGAAACCTAGGTCCCTAGCTATCTCCCTGACCGTCATCTTGTTGTCTCCGGATAATAAGATGGTTTTGACACTGTCTTTCTTGAACTTTTGAATCACTTTATGGGCTTCTTCTCTGGGTAGGTCCCTTAGCCCTATAACCCCCATACAGACGCCGTCTATAGATACAGCTACCGTTGTTAATCGCCTCCCAGCATAGTTGGTTATCATCTTCCTTATATAGTCGGAGAATTTTATTCCCTCTTCCTCCAACATCTTAGGCCTTCCAACTAGGACGACTTTGTTAGAGACTATAGCCGACACACCCTCACCAGGGTATACATGGAATTCCCTAGGGATTCCTAGGTAGATTTCATGGGCCTCTGCATACTCCACCAATGCTCTTGCTATAGGGTGCTCGCTATACCTCTCGGCGGTCGCGGCATAATATATTAATTCATCTCTATCTATACCCTCGGCATATACATCGACAACCTTGGGCCTCCCATATGTAACTGTACCCGTCTTATCGAAGACTATGACATCTATATATGGATATACTTGATAGGCCTCACCGCTCCTAACTAAAATTCTCTCCATCGCCGCCGCCGTATTACTCCTTATAATCGCCAGCGGCATCGCCATCCCAAGTGCACATGGATAGCCCATCACATAGACCGTGATCAATGCATATATAGGCCTGATTAGATCCATGGTTCCATAAATATAAGCATATATTATCCAGAAGGTGAATGACGCCAAACCAGTTATTAAGACGAATGGAATATAGTATCTCAATACCTTATCTAGGATTAGGATTATATTGGGTTTGAAGGCCCTCGCCTCCTCTACATATTTAATTATCCTACCTAAGAAGCTATCTTCACCGACGGCTGTAACCTCAATATCCAGCGTACCATCTACACATATTGATCCACCCACTACATCGTCTCCAATATTCTTTATGACTGGCGTCGGCTCACCAGTAACTATAGACTCATCTACCGTCGCTTTCCCCATTATTATTACTCCATCGCAGGGTATCCTCTCACCTGGCCTTACGCGGACTACCTCGCCCACCCTCAGGTCATCTATAGATTTTACAAATTCATTTCCCTCAACTACAACAGTTACTCGCTTGGGCTGGAGGCTAAGTAACTTGATTATCGCTTGATCGGACCTAACCCTGACGAAGGCCGAGGTATAGTCACCCAATATATGGTATGCGGTTAGGTATACCGATGCAATAAATAACTCCCCAGGTGGTATCCTAGGAATCACCAAACCTAGTATCCCGCCTATGAAGCCTGATAATGCACCTATCTCGAGTAATACATGCTGGTTCAGGATCCCTCTTTTTATAGAATTGTATGCCCTCTTCTTTATCCATAGTCCAGGTCCAGCCATGATTGACAATGCCAGTGCCATAGCTATATATGGGTGGAATATGGTTTTTAGGCCTAGCCACATACTAACCATGAGTATGGTTGCTCCGATTGTTATAATACCGGCCTTAATTAATCGACGCCTAGCCCTCCGCAACTCCTCCATCGATTCCTCTAGAGCCCTCGCCCTCCTCGGGTCTTTAATTGTATATCCCAATTCCTCAAGTGTATATATGATCTCATCCTTCGTGACGAGCTTAGGGTTATAATATACAATTAATTCTTCATGTGCAAGGCTTACTCTAACACTCTCGACTCCATCTATTCTCGAGACCGCCTTCTCAATCGTCTCTACACAGAATGAGCAGGATATGCCTCCGATCTTCAGATATAGCCTCTCGATCCGTTCACCCATCTCCACATTTATCTAAGGCTAAGATTTGTTTTTAAATTACAATATATTCTCATCAGTAGCAGGGAGAATCAATCTAGATAAATATAGATAATCAATGTATATATTCTATTAATGAATATCGAGAAGTTCTTCAATCTTATAGATTCTAATTCATCTGCCTTGGTAGAGGAGGTTAGGCATTTCCTCAGGATGCCTAGTGTATCGGGTACTGGTGAGGGTATAGAGGAGACAGCATCGTTCCTCAGGGATTTCATTATAGACGAGCTTGGTGGCCAGGCTGAGCTCAGGAGGTATGGGGGCCACCCTATTATCTATGGATATCTTGATAGTGGGGCTAGGCATAGCATGATATACTACAATATGTATGATGTACAGCCTGTCGAGCCTCTGGATAAGTGGATTTATCCACCGTTCGAGGCGGTTATAGACGGTGATAAATTATATGCTAGGGGGGCATATAATACGAAGGGTGCTTTATTGAGCGGGCTACTTGGGATGAAGTATCATATAAAGGAGTTCGGTAGCCTACCAGTGAATATCTATTTTGTTTTGGAGGGGGAGGAGGAGCTTGGCAGCCCGAGTATGCCTAAGTTCGTAGAGGACCTTAAAGATGAGCTGTCCAAAGCCTCATTTCAGTACTTCGCGTTCCCCACAGAGTCGATTAGGGGTAAGCCGAGGGTAATATTGGGTAATAAGGGAATCATATTTATTGAGGTTAGGGTTAAGACCAGTGAATATGATGTCCATAGTAGCCTTGGGAGGGGTCTATACAATCCGGCCGTCATACTATCTAGGCTTGTATCTAGTATGATCGACCCATTGGAAGGCCCGATGATCGGGTGGCTTGAGGAGGATGCCGAGCCGCCCAATGAATCCGACCTAAAATATTTGGACGATATTATGGAGGCATCTCCATTCGAGGTGCCTATGGAGTTGTATAAGGTTAGGGAGAGTAGGTTATCGGGTAGAGAACTATATATAGAGGTGTTCTTCAAACCCAATGTAAATGTCGATGGCTTCACATCTGGCTACACTGGGCCCGGGACGAAGACGATAGTCCCTAGTAATGGTGTCTTGAGGATAGATTTCCGGCTCGTACCTAATATGGATCCCGAGAAGGTATACAGACGTTTCATTAAACATATAGAGGATATTGGGTTAGCAAGATTCGTCGATGTAGAGTTGATGGATATGTATCCATGGAGTAAGAGTGACCCCGATGGCTTGGCGGCGGAGGCGGCTAGGGAGGCGTATAGAAGTATGGGGATGAAGCCATACACGATACCTATCCTCCCGGGTTCGGCTCCGACCTACCTATTTACTAGGGTCTTGGGTATAGAGAGTGTGGCGGCTGGACCTGGTCATGGCGGCCGGGCCCATGCACCAAATGAATATATAACCGTGGATACGATACCTGGCATAGCAAAGTATACCATATCGCTGATGTATAACTATGTGACTAGGGCTGGTTAGCCGGCTTATCCGATAACCATCTCCTCCTTTATTAGCTTGCCTTCCTTGAACCTGGTTGGTAGGAATGGCTCCATATCCCTATGTATATATTCATCTACCAAGTATTTAGCCATTAATAGGCCGGTGTATGGGGCCATCATAAATCCGTGTCCACTGTAGCCCGTGGCTACATATAGCCCCTCGGGCCATTCATCATCCCTACCCATAATGTGGCTATGGTCGACCGATACATTATAGTCCCCACTCCAAACCCTTAATATCCTTAGGTATTTGAGGGTCGGTATCAGCCTAGTCACCATCCTAGCGTATGTCGATAGATACTTGATGGTATTATTGAATTCATATATCCCGGTTACCTCAGGATAATCCACACTCCCCATGATCTCCCCACGTGGTGTTTGGCATACATAGAGGCCTCTAGAGTCTGGCCTCATATCGATTATTAATGGCTTGATGAAGAACTTGGTGGGCTCTAGAACCGATAATTCCTTCCGGCTAGGTGTTAGCGGAAGATCCACCCCGACTCCATGCATGAGATTTCTGCTCCACGCACCGGCTGCGACTACTACTTTATCTGCCTCCACAGTCTTACCATTTAGTTCGACACCCTTGATTCTATCGCCACTAACTATGATTCTATTTACTGGGGTATATTCGTGTATCACTCCACCATATTGCATGAATTTATATGCGTAGGCGTAGGTGACGAAGTCGTGGTGTATCTTTCCATCTTGCTTGCCCAACACGGCTGATATTAATCTACCTGGATTGAGGTATGGATAACGCTCCCTAACATCCTCCGGCTCTAGGAAGTCTACTGGCACGTTATATTTGGACCATAGGTGGCTATTTATAGACTTGTAGGCTTGGTACGTGTCCTCATCATATATAAGCCATAGATACCCACCTATGTATGGGATTGGATTCCATCCGGTTTCACTGGCTAGTCTAAGCATCAGTTCCCGTGATTTAACCGCGAATACTACATTTGCCTCACTCCAGAAGTGTACCCTTATATGTGACCCGTTTCTCGTGCTGGCTCCATAGCCAATATATTTCGCCTCAAATACCGCTACATCGGTGTCGGGTGACATCTTCTTAATATAGTATGCGATGGATAGGCCTATTACCCCTCCCCCGACTATAATTATGTCATGTCTCAACCTCCACACCTCCTAGGCTTAGTAGCGTCTGGGGTACCGTTGGGAACCTCGCTCGGAACCTCCCGATCTCTAGGAACCCCTTACCACTCAATTGGTTTATCACTATTGCGGCGTTTAGCTGGCAGTCCCTCCCCTGACATACACCTGTCCCCAAGCCTGTGTATCTCTTTATATGCTCCATCCTCCACATACCAAGGTCTCTATATGCATGTATAATGTCGTCTAGGAGTACATCGAGGTCTGGGCATACAAATATTTTTGATGAATCTCCATCAAAAAATGTAGGGGGCACATCCCACCCCACATATTCATAGGGCCGTCCCCTACTATATGCGTCGTGTAGGGCCATTAAGGCATCATATGTATCTCGATACCTAGCTTTTAGAATAGCTAGGGCCTCGTCCATCAAGTCAGTGTAGTCATCCTCCCCACCTCCTATGCTGCTTAGAATATATTTCCCTACAGCCTCACCCACCTTCTCTATAGCCTCTATATGAATATATCCACCTGCTCCTCCCACAAGATAAATCTCCCTATCATCAAGTGGTAATTCGCCATATATGCTGTGAATGGGTATATATCCCCCTAGCCTCGTATCGAATGCATACGGGACACCCAGTTGAGCGGTCACCTCTTTATCTGGGGCCACCAATGGGGTATAAGCTAAGAAATCGCTTTTTATATCGACCCTTTCTCCTCCCCTAAGATATATCTTTATTTCACTAACCCTCTCCCTCCCCAACGCCACTATTCTCTCGGCTTCCTCGATAAGCTCTATATCTCTGTCGGCAGCCAACTCCCTTACATGGCTTGGGGCCCGCCCCCTCATAGTTATTATAGGCTTTATACCATAGTTGCCGAGGGTCTCAATTATGTGCTGGAGGTCTCCCATACCTGCTATCACAACCCCCTTTTTCAGACGATTATATCCATATTTTTTGACTAGTGTGAGGAGGGTTGAGACTGGTATTATCATTGGTAGGTCGTTATTCTCGATTAAGGGTGGGATTTCATATGCACCAGTCGCCAATACAAGTTTATCATACTTAATCAGTATCGTCTGCTCCGTATCATATTTATATGCTATGGATGCATCTTCTAGGAATCCTTGGAACACGACTCCCTTTAGGATCTTTACACCCCTCCTACGTAGCCTGGCTAATAATTTGGATATCATGCCTGAGTACTTATCTAGAAGGGATGCGAAGCCGCCTACACCGAACCTGTCTCCCTCTAAAATAACTATGCTAATATTTTTTCTGGATAGTTGCTCGGCTACCTTAAGCCCGGATACGCCTGACCCCACTATTAATACATCGCAGTCTACATTTATCTGGAGGGGATATTTCTCCACAGGCGCCTGGCTCAGGTCTGGATATGGATGTGGTAATAGCCTGTCCAATAGTCTCGTGAAGATGCTCCATACAATTTTATTTCTGAAGAACGGTCTGTGGTAGAACCCGGCCCCCAAGCCCCTCCTCAGGCTCCAGAGTAGCTTGCTTGTTACCCAGTTTATTTTCTGTGGTTTAATGTCATCTATAAATTCGCCACCCACAATATTCGGGTTTATACTATATCCATTTTCTAATTCGATCCTCTCGCTACCCCACCAAGATAAAGTTCTAAACCCCCTGGGTCGGGAGAACTTGAGGCTCCGTCCATATACATATATTCCATGCTCAAGGAGAATTACCGATAGTGGCTTGGTAGGTGGCGGGGGCTCGCCATCCATTTACGAATCACTAGAATATAGAATCTCTACACTATCTATATAACCAAAATATATAAAAGCTATAGAACTAGCCGTCGACACCGGATATTCTCTTAGCCCATTTCAGTACATCGTCACTGGGCCTAGCCACGTATACCGTCCCATTCTCAACCTTCAGCTCAACTGGCCTTAAGGATTCTCTAGTAAACTTACCCTCTGGCTCACCCGTCGTTGATTTGAATAGCTCTCCATGCCCTTGGCACATTATATATCTGCCGTTGACTAGCTCCCTGACACATATGACATGGTATTTATGTGGGCATATGGCTATATAGGCCTTTAGCCCCTCCACCGTCCTGTATACGGCTATTGGGACGCCGTAGATATATTTAACCATGGCCTGCCTAGTTATGAATGCGGCCTCCTTAGAGAATCTGGCCCACTCCATATGGGGCTTCCCCTCATAAAATCTAATTGATTGTAGATTTATTTTATTCTCAACAGGCTAGTCTATGGATGCAGCCCTAAGTATCCAGTCCTCGAGTAGGACTTTATTGGTGTTCCCCATCCTAATCCTCTTGATCAAGTTCCTTTCCTCCATCCTCTCGAGAATCCTGTGTGTCTTGACCCTCGGGAATCCCAGCTCCCTACTTATATCTTTCTGTAGCATCTCCCCACCATTCTTGATCAATAGGTTAAGCACGACTTTCTCCTCTGGAGTCAATATCCGCATCAAGCTATCTAATTCACTCCCCCCATTCCCGGGCCTCGCGGCTGCTGTCTGTGGAGTGGCTGATGGAGGGCTACTGGTGGTGTAGTTTATCGCGATAGCTATTATGAGGGCAATGACAATTATGAATATGAAGAAGTATAGGACTCCCCAGCCCATCATAAATGCCATTCCCTGCATATGCCCAACTCCCATATATGGTGTGAATAATGGGTATAGAAATGGTATAATGATTAAAAGTATTATCAGCACTATAAGCAGGGTTGTAAGGTTTCTAATACCCGAATCTCTTTGGCTCATTATTCATCCATAATTATATAAAATGCATGTCTAATAAGTGTATGTATTTCCAAACTGGAATGTTCTATAAATATTTTATCGGAATATTCCGGGATAGGAGTCTCTAATCGATTCCAGATGCTCGACTAGATGTTGGAACCCCAGTTCCCTACATAGTTTATAGGCCTCCTCCCAACTATTTACAATTATCTGCCTAAGGTATTGAGAATTATATCCCTCTCCATAATATCTCAATCCCTTATATAGGGTTGCCAGGTTATCCGATATCTTTATCAGCCTATATTCCTTGGAGTTCAGTGTATATTCAGGCTCTCCAACTATGTCCTCTAAACCTAACTCTATTATGATGTCTCTAAGAACCTTCTTCTCAATCATGTAGTCGGAGACATCCTTGTCGGGCTTAGGTATATCACCTACCACGGCCTCTGGTAGATCGTGTAGTAGTGCTAATACTACAGTCTTCCCGGGCTCCCCATATCCGGTTATCTTGGCGAGTATTAATGAGTATATAGCCACCTCAAATATATGCTCTGATATGGTCTCAGCGTCTTTTACACCCGATCTAATCCATCCAGTCCTGGGTGTTGAGGACAGCTTCATCAGATAATCTCGATATTTATCGATGATATCGTCGATATCCTGCATTGCGAATCATATTAATTGTATTGATTCTCTATTAAATCCTGACGCTATGCATTATCACTTGGTTCCCTTGGTTAGTTCTTCAACCAGCTCTTTAGCCCTATCGAACCTAATTCTACCCTCTTTAATCATTATAGATGCCACTTTATCGATCAGCTCCCCAGTGGCTCCAGCCATGACCGCCAGGTTCCTAGCATGTAGCTTCATATGCCCCCTCTGTATACCCTCTGTAGCGAGCGCTCTCAATGCGGCGAAGTTCTGGGCTAATCCAACCGCACCCATTACCTCAGCCAACTCCCTGGCAGTCTTTACCCCCATTATCTTCAGTGCTATACGTGCCACTGGATGTACCTTAACAGCCCCACCTATTATACCAACCGCCATCGGCATCTCAAGCGTACCTACCAGGTTTCCGTCATCGGTCTTCTCCCATCTAGATAGTGTAGTGTAGACCCCGGTCCTAGCTGCATATGAATGTGCCCCCGCCTCCAAAGCCCTATGGTCCTGGCCCGTCGCCAAAGCCACTGCTATAATGCCATTCATTATACCTTTATTGTGGGTGGCAGCCCTATAGGGATCTGCCTCTGCGAACGCCGATGCAGCCACTATTCCATCGACCACCTCCTCGCCACCTATATCCTCGGCATACACCTTTACCCTGCTCCTAACGAGCCTCTTATCAGCTAGGTTCGATATTATCCTGAGATATACCCTTCCACCTGTCCAATCCTCAATATATGGTGCTACAGCCTCAGTCATCGTGTTGACCGCGTTTGCACCCATAGCATCCTTCACATCCACGAGTAAATGGGTTATAACCATTGGACCAACCCTTGTATCGATGACACGTACCTCGATGTCCTTGGCGCCGCCACCTAGATTGACGAGAATTGGGTCCTGTTCATTGGCTATCTTGATTATCTCATCCTTATGCTCTATGATCACCTGTTTGGCATAGAAGGGGTTCTTTACTCCAACCAGCTGAATCTGGCCTATCATTATGGAGTCGGTAGCAACCGAGGCTATACCCCCATCACGTCTCATTACTCTAGCGGCGTTACTTGCGGCCGCGACTACACTGGACTCCTCTATCACCATCGGGACTAGATAGTCCTTACCATTTATCAAGAAGTTCGTTGCGACTGCAAATGGATATGTCATGCCCCCAATGACATTCTCTATCATTACATCGGCTATTTTAGGATCTAGATTCCCAAGCTTAGATAAAGTCTCAATCTCCTCGCCCGTTAATTCAGCGAACTCGGCGACCTTCTTGAGCCTCTCATCTATACTCAACTTGTAAAACTTCGGTATCCTAGATGACTTACCCGGCATAAAGTCCACCCAATGAATCGGTTCAATACAAATATAGAGTCCCTCTCTCCGTATATATGTTTGCAGAGGGCTACTGGTTAAATTTCAACCGCATAGAATTATTTTTCTTATGGTGGATGTAAAGCCCCTATCAGGCATCACCGTCCTGGATCTATCTAGGGTATTGGCTGGTCCATTCGCGACCATGATCCTAGGCGACTTGGGTGCAGATATTATAAAGGTTGAGCCGCCAAGTGGCGACGACACAAGGCATTGGACCCCTATAGTCGATGGAGAGAGTGTATACTATATGAGTGCCAATAGGAATAAGAGGTCTATAGTCATTAATCTCAAGGATAATAGGGGTAGGGATATTCTATATAAACTTGTGGAGAAGGCCGATGTCTTTATAGAGAACTTTAGGAGCGATGTGCCAGTTAAGCTCGGTGTCGATTATGATACAATTAAGTCGATAAAGCCTGATATAATATACTGCAGCATCCATGGCTTCGACCCAGATAGCCCCTACGGCGGGCTCAGGGCTGCAGATCTCACTATACAGGCTATGAGCGGCTTGATGGATAGTACTGGGATCGGGGATGAGCCTGTCCGGGTCTCATTCGCATTATTCGATATATATGCCGGTATGGTCGCCGCGATATCGATATTGGCGGGCCTAGTTAGGAGGATGGAGACTGGAGAAGGTATGAAGATAGATGTTAATCTTTATGACACCTCAATCTTCAGCATGTCATATATTCCGATGATATATCTAATGACGGGATATATCCCTAGGAAGATGGGTTCCGCCCACCCATCTATAGTTCCATATCAAGCCTTTAGATGTAGAGATGGGAGGTATGTAGCCGTAGGTATATTCAATGATAGGATGTGGATAAATCTATGTAGGGCACTCGGCCTAGATGATTTAGTGGATGACGATAGGTTTAAGACTAATCCAGATAGGGTTAGGAATAGGGATATCCTAATCCCTATACTTGAGTCGAGGTTCAAGGAGTATGACAGGGACTATTGGGTTGAGCTTCTGAATAAATATGGGATAAATGTCGGGCCTGTATATAGGCTGGACGAGGTGTTTAGGGATAGGTATGTCGTTGAATCGGGGATAGTGGATTATATAAATCATCCTAGGCTCGGTAGGATCCCGCAATTGGTGTTTCCGGCTAAGCTGGAGGGTAATAGGCTTAGGCCAAGTAGGCACCCGCCTATGATGGGGGAGGATACGGTGGATATTCTCAGGGAGCTTGGATATCGGGAGGAGGATATAAATCGATTGATTGAGGATGGTGTGGTCTCGACCCCAGGTAAATAATACTTTATTAATAATTTATCCCTAGGAATGGTCAGAACTTATAACTAAGCCTTCTCCACCGATGGATGTCTCCAGAGGCGTCGCGTCAATCATCCTGAGGGCGGTCACGATATCGCTTATTTTATCGGTGGGAGCAACCCCTATAGCTACGCCTCCTCCACCAGCTCCACTCAGTTTGCTTCCATAGGCCCCAAATCCACGCATCACATATACAATGTTATTGAGCTCCTTAGTCGAGACGCCTAGAGCGTCTAGTAGCCCATGATTTATATTCATAAGCTCACCCAGTCTAGGTAAGTCACCCTCTAACAACATCTTCTTAGCCTCCTCCACCAAGCCCCCTATCAATTCGACGATGCTCCACCCAATCTCCCCATAGCTATCTAAGAGCCTCTTGACCTTTGCGACCATCTCTCCAGTAGTATATAGTCTCCGAGTATATCCAATAATTAGTGGTATATCCCCGACATCCTCCAGGCTCTCGAAGTCGAAGTCCCTCCCATCATACTTTAGATATATGAATCCACCATAGGTGGCTATTGTGGAGTCCATGGGGCTGGCCAGGCCCTGAACCGTCTTCTCCGTCTCCCAGGATAGCCTAGCTAAATCCTTCTTTTCCAACTGGTATCCATGTGATGCTGAGTATGCGGCTATGGTAGATACAGCAACGGCGGCCGATGTACCCAATCCGGCCCCAACTGGCATCTCTGAGGACACTGTTATATCGGCTCCACGATTTATACCGATATGTTCCTGGGTTAGTCTAATGGCTTCACGTATATAGCTAACTGCGGATAAAACCTTTCCATAGTCTGTCTCTAACCTAATCTCTCCCTCCCTCTCTATGGTCAATATTATGCCGGGTATACTGAGGTTTAGGGCACTTATCGTTATCTTCTTATCCGATCTCGGCCTACACTTAACAACTACACGTTTATCTATTGATGCGACGATGGCCGGCTTACCATACACTACTGCATGCTCACCAAATAGAGTTACTTTACCCGGGGCTGACGCTATAACCTCCATAATCCATATATATTATTATATTTATGATATTAACTCTTAGCATCGAGGCCTTATAGACTGGCGAGCGTCATCATCACATCCAATATATGTCTGAACGCCTCGGTCTGGGTAACTCTACCTATAATCTTACCCTCCTCAACTACATATACCCGCCTGATCTCATTCCTAGCCATCAGCTCCATTGCCCTACCAATAGGCTCATCAGGCGGTACCGTTATCAAGGGTGAAGACATTATCTCGCCGAGCTTCACCTTCTCGACATCCCTGCCCTTGGCAATCACCCTCCTAATAATATCCCGCTCAGTAACTACACCGACTGGGAGCCCCTGCCGGGACACTACTACCGACCATACCTTTTTATCTAGCATTAGTTTAATGGCATCCATGCATGTCTTGTTCTCATCTAGTACATAGACCTTCTTATCCATTACATCTCTAACTTTAACAACTATCGGCATACTATATCCACCACAATTTAATATTCATATACAAAGATTTAAAGAAATTTGTATATCTGACGTCAATACCATTTATAGCATAAATATTAACTACTTAAATCCATCGTATAAAACACCAGTCCATGTGGCATGCGCATCGGAGTTTATGATGATTATTTATTTATTTAATTGGTAACACTATTTCATTTTTTGGTATTACCATGCACATACCAGACGGTGTCCTCGACCCAATCACAGTGGCAGCAACATATACAAGTATATTCATATATGCAGTAATTGTTAGAAGATACATTGACCATTTGGATACAAGTCGTTTGGGTGGGTTAGCATCTCTGGCATCCATAGTTTTCGTCGCCCAGCTAATCAATTGGCCGATTCCAGGTGGAACCTCACTACATTTGGTTGGGGCTGGTTTACTTGGTGCTATTTTGGGGCCATACTATGGATTCTTTGTTATGGCCGTTATTCTAATGATTCAATGCATCTTCTTCGGTGATGGTGGGATAACAGCATTGGGTGCTAATATTCTCAACATGGGGGTCATAGGCGTCCTAGCTGGATATATACCGGCCAAGATACTCCTAACCCGGGGCCCGGATAATTATCGGAGGGTTTTGGCTACTGGTTTTCTATCTGGTTGGCTAAGCATGACCTTGGCCGGCTTCGCATGTGGTGTCGAGATAGGGCTATCAAGGTACTTCAATTTCGATATGTCAATCACTGTACCCATAATGAGTATATACAGTTCTATTCTCGGGGTCATTGAGGGTATACTAACCGGGCTAATATTATTTTATCTGTATAGGCGTGGTAATGGGTTGCATATCATGATTGATGGGGATGGGTGGCCAAGTACATTCACATCTATAACTATCCTTCTAATATTCGTATCGCCTATATTCACAATTTACCTTACGTCATTTACGGGTTATAGGGAGCCCCTCGACATAGTCCTGGATATGATGGGATATGAATATATAAGCCTATTCCCATTCAACCTATTCAGCGACTATACATTCCCTGGCCTGCCGTCTTGGCTGGGGATGATTATTGCAGGCTTCATTGGAGTAGCATTAATCTACATTGTGTTTAAATTGGCTTCAGCTATACTTAGGTGAGGATCTTGCCCGACAATATTATCCATCTATTCGGTAGGACCTTAGAGGGTATCGGATCGATACTCAGTATATTGAACTATGAGCCAAAGCCCCCGCCAAGAATATCATCCAATTACATATTCATCGGATTGGTGGCATCAGCTATTATGGCTGCATTAACTAGATCGTTTATAGCATTCATCTTCCTACTATTGAATCTGGCTACTCAGCTAATCATCCTGAGACCCGATCCCAGGAAATTCCTTAGAACATATGCTCTTTCATCTATATTCATACTAATATTTTTGGCCCCATTCGCGGTAGCGGAGCTCCTTGTCAGGGGTTTTTCAACCGATATCCTCATATCTGTGGCTGGGCGTGTAGGCTGGGTATTTGTGAGGGGGTCGATGAGCCTGGCTTTCATCCTCATGATACCATTATCGATAGGGTTAAACAGAGTGTTAAATATGTTGAATCGAATGCCACTAGTAGGGCACTTTCCAAATATAGCTGTCTATATAGTCAGGCTGATTCCCCATCAATTATCTAGGTTCTCCTCGATCATGGTTGCTAGAGCTTCTAGGGAATTGTCTTATGACGGCTCTATAGTTAGGCAATGGACTATTATAGCTGAGTCGCTGGGTGAACTTGTGTTTAGGGGTAGGGAGATTGGATTGATGGCTAACATCGGCATTAAAAGTAGGATACTCTCCCACGAATCCACATTATTACTGGAGGACACATCAATTTATCTAACGGCCCTATACACCATGTGGGTATTGACACTTTTAATCATTTCAATCCTGCTTAATTTGGGTGTTCTAGGTGTCCACATATTTATTTGAGCTTGAATCTGTTAGATACAAGTATCCAGATGGCACTGAGGCATTAAGAGATATCAACATCAAGATTCTTCCCGGGAAAATATATTCTATAATTGGTGCTACTGGTTCGGGGAAATCTACATTGTTGATGTTGTTGGCTGGGCTTCTCCCACCAACTGGGGGTGTGATCCGGTATAAAGGTATACCTATGTATGGGTACCGAGGAGTTAGGAGGGAGGTTTCATTGATGTTTCAGGACCCTAGTCTCCAGTTCATATGTGATACTGTATTTGATGAGATAGTTTATGGGCCTAGACAATTGGGGATGGATGTAGACAGCTCCATTAGGAGGATATCACCACTGATCAGTAAGCTTGGTGTTGAATCTATGATGAATAAGTCGCCTTTGAGGCTTAGTGGAGGTGAAGCCAGGCGTTTAGGTATTATCGTCGCATTGGCCCATGACCCCGAGACCATATTGCTTGATGAGCCATTCAACGACTTATCATACAATTATATGAATGCGTTGAAGGAAGTTCTCATTAGCTTGAAGCATGGGGGTAAGAATATAATATTAACATCCAATAGGCTATCCGACGTTTTAGACGTATCAGATGAGGTAATTCTTTTGGAGGGAGGAAAAATCAGATGGTCCGGCCCCATCGAGTGCTTACTCGGGAATATGGATATCATCTCAGAGTTGGGGCTAGACATACCTCTACATATAAGAATTATGGATGAGTTAGGTATCGAGTGGAGTCATTCACGCCCACCGTCTACTGAGGAGCTAATGAACCTTCTGAAGAGGCATATTAGACCTAGGTGATCTGTTATATATGATGTATATCGTGTCTCAATACCTTGATATGCCTAATATTCTCTAACCTATTAATTAATGACCTGATCCTACTCATATCCCCCTTAACTACAATCAACTCGAGACATCTCTCCTTATCTAAATGAATATGCATATTGGAAACGACGATGTCTAGATGATCGTGTTGGGCGTGGGTTAATTCATGCTCCACATTCCCAGCATGATGCTCATATATAATCGATATTACACCTACCGAAGGCCTATCCTCAAGCAAGCTTAGTCTCTCAGATATGTAATGCTCTAGAGCCCTATTAATTATTCTTGACCTACTCTTAATACCCGTCCTAGACATATATTCATCAAGCTTCCGCAATAAATCACTATCTATCGTTACACCAGTCTTCCTCGTCTTCATCCCAAGTATCATTATGGAATAGGCTATATATATTTACTGAATGAGGTCAGTATTAACTATCAATTTTTCGGTTTAAATGATTAAGTATGTTATTTAAGGATTATTTAAAATGTATATTCTTAACATCGTTATCTATTCAAAATATATATTATATACAGTTAAATAAAAAATGTTTC
>WAMZ01000093.1 GCA_015522055.1 Candidatus Geothermarchaeota archaeon | reverse complement strand
TGATTAAACTATATTTTACTCCCCACTATGCCTTTCAACTCCAAGTAAATTTTGTTGTATAGGTAGAATACAATGGCTAAGATTGGGAAGGTGGTGAGTAACGATACTATAACCACCATCTCCAGGGGTAGGGGATAGTTATATACCACATTTAGAATTATAGCCACTTCGAGGAACAGCATCTCCAAACCAATTAAAACCCCGACTAGAAGCATGACACCAAATATTTTGTTAATATAGGCTCCCCTCCTCTTTGGATCAATGCTAGCCGACCCGAGGAGAATAGATAGTGCTGGCAGGTTAACTAAATAAGGATATTTAACTACTATCGTGAATCTATACAACGCTACAAGGGTGATAATCAAATTTCCAAGCCCAAATAAAGTTAATATCAGAACTTCTAAGTCCCCACCATGAAGAATATAGATAGTTACAGGAGATGAAATTAATACTATACAGAGAATTATGTTTAATAATAATAGAAACCTATCTCTAGAGCCGAACCCGATTCTCTCAATATCTATCAAGGCGGCCACCCATCTATGGATTATATTAAATTAAAAGTTGATATTTATTTAGACTAAATATTTAAAATATCTATTCACACTGAACCACTTATCCTTTCTACACATTCTGCTCCATACTTGGATACAATATAGTTTATTGCATCCCGATACCCATTCAACCCACCTAGATAAAATAGATGAGACTTAGACCGTTTATCGCTTGACCCGAAACCCTCAATAAACTCATATCTGCTACATAAATCCAAATACAGGCCGTACTCATCTATATTGGGGCTCCAGATAACATATGCCTCCAAGGCAGGATAGTATTGTGTTAAGTAATCAATATGCCATCTTATCCTCTTATCTCTCCTGAAATGCCTATGTATCCTAGATAGTGGAGCCCTCCCCCCAGAACCGATATAAATATAGTAACCCTTCCTAAAGGAAACCCTTCCTAGTGACCCAACCTCTATAGTTATCGGCTTACTCACGTATATTCCAACTATGTACAATGGATAGTTAGGCATCAAAATGGAAATAGTGTTAATCCAACTATATATGAAATTAGTAGTATTAGGATTGGATATGGATAGTAGATGCTATCATGAATAACCTTTGATATTAATATACCAGAAATCAATATACCCTCAAGCAGAACCAGTTTATATAGATATGAGAGCCAGTTAAGCGTATTTACCATAACCATAAAAGCGGGGAGTGAAGGAGCCTCGATCCCCACAAATATGCTATAGATAATCCAGTAATTATAGATGCCGATGAATATTATGAAGACAGCCGTGAGGAGCGGTGCAACAGCATGGGATGCCTTCCTACTCTTTAGTCTTAGATATTGGACTCCCATCTTCCTTAGATAGACTACCTCTCTCAACCCGCCCCCAACATCAGATATATATGATAATAGGGATATGGTTAGACGGGATAACTTGGAGAAAGGGCCTTTTAGCCTTAAGGCGCCGGAATCCCCGAATTCCAGATAGTATCTAAGTCTAGAGGCCCAGTTAATGAATTCCCGGGAAAAGCCCTCCAATCTAATTCTAGAGACCGCCTCCCTAAGTGAGAAACCGTTCCTCATCAGATCCTCCAAGTCAAAAAGGTATTTGGATAAGTCGTTATCGATGTGGCGCTCCCTGAGCCAGATATATATTGAGGATATGGATGGGTATAATAGGAGGATAATTAGGGATATCGAGGTTATAATCACAACATCCCAAATCAAGTTTATGTACCTAGTCAATAGAAAGAAGAGGATTATCGATAGTATGATGCTGATGAGCATCACCTTAGGGTTGAATGGCGGGTCACTCTCTACCGGGATTCTATAAATAGACTTATCAAGGTATATATACATCAGATATCCTACTATTGGGATCAGGAAGATTAGCCCTAGAAATGTATTGGAGACTAGTGCCGGTGGTGCTATGCTCACCACCGACATCACTATAATGGGGAGTAGTCCGAAGACCAGCATAATCATCTCAAGTCTACCTACGGTCGCCCTCCAATTCTCCTCCCAATTTACACTAATATCTATATACATGTCCTCGAGTGTATTCTCAATAAACTGCTCCACAGAACCTCCGTAAGCCCTGACACGAACCAAATCCTTCACGAAAGATTTGAACTTAATATCCCTAAAAGACTCCAATGATCTGAATATAATTCTGTCAAGCGGCTCCTCAGAGAATTCATAGTCTATAATCCACCTACCCAGAACCCTAGATGTATACTTCAGTAATCCACCAAACCTAGATACAATTATATGGAAGAGATTATACATGTTGAGCTTGGACGCCATGGCATATATTAGGATAAACAATGGATACTCCCTAGACAACCCCGCATAGAAATCATTCTCCAAACCCCATAAATAGATATTTATCGAGAGTTGCGAAACCAAGAATGAGAATATCGCCAAGGAAGCCATTGAAAAAATATTGATTGCAACTAAGCTGTATGTAACTAGGAAACCCGTGAGGAATGCCATGAAAAAAGTTGCTATAAAAATTAGAGCCAACCTACCACCAAGTTCCCTACTCCACAGCCAGGGAAACATGTCTCTAGGCTCGCCATAGAGTAGCATTAAACTCCTAAGGGCACGATAGACTCCCCATAAGGAATCAACGGCTATATCTATAGCTCTAGTCGACGACATCCACAAGCACCCAATTCCCACCCCTGAATCTATACTTACCATCATAGTACATCCTAACCCTATCTATGAACTCCCTCGGCGAAGTGGCCCCTAGCTTAAGGAGGTACTTTAGGAAAGACTCGTGCCTAGCCACAGTACTAAGGCCTAGGTCCGACACATCCCTTGTATTAATAATCTTAGCCTCCCCACCAACACCCGCCGAGTATATCGACCTCCACCCATCCAAATATCTAAATACCTTTACAACCCTCCTAACAACCCCACCACCGTTTCTCTCATAGTTGACTATAACCACGGTATCAATCAGGTCAAGCATCTCCCTATCCACAGATATTGGCTTAGCCACAAGCCTGGCAATCAACTCATCGAGCGTAGAAGCATGAAATGTGGTCAGACAACCATGTCCAGTCGCCGCCCCCTGAAAAATAAGCCTAGCCTCCTCGCCTCTACTCTCACCCAACAATATATAGTCGGCCCTCTCCCTAAGCGCTATACGCACCAAATCAAATATCGTGTAGTCCCTCGCATATCCACCCTCACGAGTAACGAGGGGCTTCCACCCGGGGTGATAAGGGAGATGCAGTTCCTGAATATCCTCAATAGATATTATCTTACTATTTGGGTGTATAAGGTTGGCCAAAGCGTTCAATAAAGTAGTCTTTCCTGACCCAGATGGCCCGATGATAAACATGAACTTCTTCAGTTCGAGGATACGCCAAAGAACGGCTGCTAACCAGGTATTCATAAAGCCCCTGTCAACCAACTCGAGGATAGTATATGGCTTAGACCTAAACTTACGTATAGTGAAGTTACTCCCCATAGGCGAGAGCTCCCTCCTATAGAGTGCCGTGACCCTATACCCCTCTGGCAACACACCCTCCAAGACAGGCGTAAGGAGGCTTATACTCCTCCCCGTCCTAAATGAAAATTTAAATATCAATCTCTCCAGCTCGGCATCAGACAAGACTATATTCGTCTTAAGCCACCCCTTATCATTAAACCGCTTATGCCAAACCCTTATCTCCCTACCAGGTGATATACATGAAATATCCTCAACATTCTCATCGGCCAACGGGAACGTCACCAAGCCATAGCCAAGGTAATTAATTACCAAATAGTATTTTATTGCCTCCCTCAAGCCACCCAGCCTAATCCTATCTTCCTCACCCACCCTAGATATAGCCCTATCCAGATGACTCAAAACCGTCTCAATAGGATTCCTAAGAAAATCATTTGAATAGCCGAGCTCCCTCTTCGCAGCCTCGATATAGGCCCTGGCCTCATCCAAGACCTTATTGCTATATGGCAGTGAAATCCTGTAGAGATATTCGTGGCCAAGGTCGACTAAATCGATGGTCGCCGATACACTATATTCCCGCCCCAGGTAACTCATATTGGCAACGACTGGATATGAATCGACAATATCCCCGTATAACCCATCTCCATACATCAGCCACCGACCTCCCAACAACTATAGATAACTATCCTAAGCCCACCGCTCCTGACAATTATGAATAAATAGTCGCCATAGATACGTAGGAGGTATCCAGGGTCCCCAGCCTCCGACTCAACCCAAGACAACCTATATACACCCGTGGAGTTTAGAACATATAGACCAGGGTATCCATCGAAGAATCCTAATCCGCCAGGCCTAGATACCCATGTAAACCCATCCAGAACCATATAGTATATATCCATGAAGAATGGATAATCAAATGGATCCACAGCGACAATCGAATAATTTATACTTGGCCAGAAGTGCCTAGTAAAGCCGCTGTTTCCAGGGGTAACTATATCATTATAATGCATATAATCTGTATAGTGGATATAGCCATCTTCAAAGGGCTGGGGATTAGCCGGACCAATGTAATAGATTAGGCTCCTCGGGCCGCCAAACAAGATTCTTTTAAAGTATAATGCAGAAACCACCTGGCTATCATACCTCAGAAACTCCGAGAAATTATATGTTATGTGCCCCCATAACCCGATCTCAAGTGAATATTGGCTGTTGACCAGAGGTACATCTATCATAAACATAGTATAATTCTTTACAACATAGTCCCCCCACATATTTATAAAGAGGATCTCAAGAGACTTATCCGAAGGCCTCCTAATACCAATAAGCTCTCTAAACCAAGTATAGGTCGGTAGATTGTCGACATAGCCTCCAGAATAATTCAAGAACTTCGTGAAGCTAAATGACTCCCTGATCCACGGCCACCTAAACACCTCTTCAATACGATACCTAACTAGCCATCCAGTTGGATTCACACCAAACCTATCATCATGCAACCCATCTATCGATATGTTTATATGATAACTGACATACCTCGACGAAAGGACTATCGAAACCACGTAATCCTCGTCATATGGCACATAGGGAAGAACCTGCCCCCTCCTACTAACAACATTATATTCAAACCAGATGTAGCTATCCACAGGTATAGAGTCGGCCACCAAGTACCTTATAGAGCCCTCCCTAACATACTCGACCGGGCCTACTGAAACATTCTGCCATAGATGCAGGCCTATAGGACCTACAAACCCCTCTGGTATCCCTCTATAATCGGCTCCCCTGAGATATTTGTCAAATACATACCTATTCCAGCTATATCCTATATCCACATAACCCCTATCTATCCACCATAGTTTAATAGCCTGTTCCTCGAAGAACTGGCCTACCAAACCGATATAATTTGGAGAATAGAGGGGAGCTGAGCCTATCGACCCAGTCTTAGAGAGAGATACCGTGTATAGCAACTCACTATCATTCAAGACGATATATAAATTCCCACCATATATCCTTGGATAAAATATTGAAGTAGATTCGATAGACTCGAAGAAACTGAAATAGACATACCCTTTATAGGGATCACCTACTACCAACAGCCTGTTTAGAATAGTTCCATTATCTAATTTGATAGAGGTGTCGTAGAACCAGAAATACTCGCCACTAAACCCTAAATAATTCTCTATAGGGACCATGTATAAAGAGCCGTTGGAGAAATATACTTCAATCTGCCTCGACCCCCTAAATATGATGTAGTCTCTACCAAGGCCTATGACATCGGCGTAGGTATAGTCTATAAATCGATCATTTATGAATAGAAGCCGTGAATATATGAAATACTCGATGTTACCATCGAGCGACCTTATCAACGGGGTTCCACGGTATATTATAGACATATTAACGAGATAGACTTGGTGTAGGATGCCACCCTGGACAATGATTAGTGTATATGGTGGTATGTATGAGTATGACGCCGATGATGAACCACTATATATAGTATTATTAATAATGATTATATCCTTATTATCCCTAGGGACTTCCTCCACGATGGGTATGAAGTTTCCATTACCAGTCACGACAAAAATCTTGTCAAAACCATCTACTATGGGAACCTCGAAACTGACCTCGGAACCGCTGGGTAAGGGGGAGCCGATCCTATGGACGCCTGCAGGCTTACCACCCGATACAAATAAGATATATTCTATAGATGTATCGACCGCCCCTGTATTAGACACATTGATAACAAGGCTTGAGGCGGTGCGTCGATACCATGCCCTGAGGGCCTCCATGCCACGCCTAATATTCTCAACACCCCTCTCCGACTCACTCCTTATCAGTGAAGCGTTAAGCTGGGTGGATATGTATAGAGTAGTGATGGCGGATGAAAATAGGAGGAGTATAACCAAGGCACCATAGATAGATGAGATACCCCTACGCAACCTACTCACCCCCAGAGATAGATACTATAGTTCCATTGACTTCAACAGCCACATAGGACCCTATAGACTCATTGAAGAGAATCATCCCTAAGGCTTGTGGAGGCAAATATCTCGACGCTACCCATAGAGAGCCATTATAAACATATATACTAACATTCTGAGGGAGGCCATCCACAAACACTTCATCTATACTCAACACATAATTACCTAAATTGTATATCGCGATTGTCTGTTGACCTAATCGCTTGAAGCCTATCCTAACCTCCCTCAGACCGACTGATCTGGATAATGCCTCGACCACCAGACCCTGCTCAGAATATACATTACTCTGAAAGGTGAGGTAGACTATTGGAAATAAAGATATTAATATAAATAAGAGAGTGAGGGTTGATAGAAAGTGTGACACACCTCTCATCGGGCATCACTGGAGGGGGAGACGATACTTTATAACCGCACCATCACTCAGCCTAACAACCACATCCACCAGCTGCCCATTAATCAATGGGCTAGTCGTCGTGATGTGATACGACTGGGATCTCCCCGGCTCAATCGTCACCGATGTCGTGTTCGACCCAATCTGGCCACCCGCTGCATAAACCTCTAACGCAGTAACAGTGGCAGGTGAGTTACCAGTATTCTTAATAGTCACTATAAGGTCGTTGGATGATAAGAGATATGCCCCAGACGCGATGACTTGGCTGGATGCACCCCAATTCCCAAGCAGCCCCGCCGCACCGCTGTACATCAGAACCCCAACAGCCGAGACCAATGCCACCATTATCACTACCTGGAGGAAGTGGGAGACACCCGCCCTAAACATATACTCACCACTATAACTGTTGCAGATTTATTTTTAAGCCTATGAAAAACATTTAGATAATTGGGTAACAGATGGCTGGTATAGCATACCTACCGCTCCATGGAGGAAAGACTCCTAAATGGCTATTCCAGAGAATGGTTAAACTCAGTAGTATAATTATAGATGCAATTATAGACTTATATGGAAGAGACGAGTTGATTGAGAGACTTAGCCACCCCATATATTTCCAGAGCTTCGGCTGCCTAGTCGGATATGATTGGCATTCGTCAGGAGTCACAACCGTCATGACAGGGGTCCTCCAGCAAGTACTGGAAAAGAAAGACTACGGCGTATATATAGTTGGTGGTAAAGGTAGGAGAGGGAGACAGGTCCCCGACGACCTCATAAATAGATATTCGGATATATTGCCTAGCAAGAGGATAGATGACCTGATTAAATATAGTAGGCTATCGGCGAAAGTTGACACCGTGCTATTACAGGATAACTACAGCATATATCACCACGCAATAATGTTTACAGATGGAGGGAGGTGGCTAATAGTCCAGCAGGGGATGAACCCAGACCTCAAGCTAGCCAGGAGATACCATATCCTAGATAGGCTTCTCGAGAGGGACACCGAATATGTTACAGAGCCACATAAGGGGATCTCCGGCTCAAGAAGAGAGAAGATAGTCCTAGACCTAACTGATAGAAGAAGCTTTGAGAACAAGAAGGTCATGATAGATATAGTGAGGGAACATAGATTAAGGAGGGATTGGGAGAAGCTCGTGAAACTACTGAAGAAGGACACATTATATAGATGGATAGAGAGGGAATACAGCGAGGCCAACATAACGAGAGAGGATATAGGTAATATCCTAGTCATGCCCAGGGACCTAAACTGGAAGGCGGTGAGGAAGATATATGACGTACAGCCAAGAAACATAAATGAACTAATTATGTTGAGGGGTGTAGGGGCAAAGACCATTAGAGCCATCTCACTAGTAGCCCAATTCATATATGGGGCTGAACCATCCTACAGAGACCCAATTAGATACACATTCACAGTGGGTGGGAAAGACGGTGTACCAATGCCAGTCGATAGAAAAGTATACGACGAGCTAATAGACTTCTACAAATCAGTAATAGAACATGGAGAGATAGGTAGAGAAAAGAAGAAGGAACTAATCAATAAACTCTCCAGTCTATACAGGCCAAATATATAAGTGGAGTTATTGTGTCAGATACCCCAGTGTGTAATCATCAAGATTCATCCTGGGACGACATCATCATCCACAATATTCAATCAATAACCAATACATATAATAAGCTTTAAATTCTAAATAGATTCGAATAACCTACTCAAAATAATCGCTATAGAAGCCGCGGGAGGCAGGATCTCCTCCAAACCAATATGAACAGGCCTCCCCAACTCCATCTCCTTAGCCGAGAAACTCGCCTCAATACCCGAGACCGACACAACAACCCTCTGACCCTCATCCAACCTCCTCCTCAGATCCGGTATGTCTATAGGCTCATCCGCAAGCCTACTCGGGACAACCAAGAGATGTATATCAGGCTTTAATACCTCATTCACATCCCTCAAATCCGGCACATACAATACACGTAACCCCCTAACGAAAGCCTTCTTCTCAACATCAGGAACACCCTGTTGCGCGGCTGAACTCGAAGCCTTAGATATAATAAATAGGTCTACCCCCGGGAAACCACTGACGACTGTAAATACATCGCCCAGCTTCACCGAGCTATATATATTATGTACACATATAGCCAGCACTACAGACCACCAAGGCATAAAACGTATGAAACAAACGTATATAATAAATTAAATCGATGGATAAAATTATATAGGTATGGCCCCCAACCTCATAGACTTATTTTGTGGAGCAGGGGGATTCACCAGAGGCTTCTATATGGCCGGTTTCAGGCCAGCCCTAGCTATTGATAACGACCCAGACTGTATAGAGAGCTATAGCATAAACTTCCCCCAAGCTATAACACTTGAGAAAGATATAAGGAGAATAAATGGGAGAGACTTGATAGAGATTCTAGGTAGGGATATAGATGTGGTGATAGCCTCACCCCCATGCGAGGCATTCACAACAGTAAGCAGAAACATAATGAAAGACCCACTCGATAGGCTATATACAGACCCCAGGGGGAGGCTGACATTAAAAGCCATAGAGTTGATAGGCGACATCAAGCCCGAGATATTCGTCATTGAGAATGTTCCCGGAATAACTATAGACCCCATCCCAAAATTTATCGAGAAGGAGCTGGAAAGAGTCGGCTACGAAAAAGTATATTTCAATCTATTGAAGGCCGAGGACTACCGAACACCAAGTGTAAGGAGGAGGGTATTCATATCCAATATAAAGATTCAGCCAGAACGTAGTAGGAGGAATGTCAGGGTATGGGAGGCAATCGGGGACTTACCCGACCCAAGGTATCCAAACGATATTGAGAACCACTTCTATGTACCACTCCCCCATAGATTCAGGAGGAAGATATATAGGGTGAAGTGGGGAGGCGCCCTAGACTATTTCCTAGGAGGCAACCTAAGGGAGTATAAACAGTATATTAGGCTACACCCCAACCGACTGGCCCCCACCATAATGGGGAAATCTAGGTTTATACATCCATATGAAGATAGACAGATAACGGTTAGGGAGCAGGCTAGGCTAATGGGATACCCAGATGAACATATATTTAGAGGGGGTATTGAGAAGATGTATAATCAGGTTGGGGAATCAGTCCCCCCAACACTCGCTTATGCAATAGCCAGGGAGATCTATAGAATCCTCGTATAGCCACTACATCCTATCCGTAAGTGGTATATCTACAAGGTGGGCCAGCGTCTCCATCGTAATTAAATAGGCCTTGATAATCGATAGCCTAGACCTCTTAACCTCATCCACCTCCTTAAGAACAGGGTTATGCTCATAGAACTCATTAAATAACTTTGAGAGCCTAAGCATTGTAATCACAATATCCTTCGGCTCCATCCTCCTAATAGCATTGTTAATAACGATAGGTGTGTAGGCCAAGTACCTCAACAAATACTTATCATAATCATTCAAAGCATTATACCTTAGATATGGCTTTACCTCCACACCCTCCTCCAAGGCCTTCCTATAAATTGAGTGGGCCCTTGCGTAGCTATATAGTACGTATGCACCCCCCTCCTGTGATATATCAAGAGCCTTATCAATATCGAAGACGACTATCTTATCCCTATCAACACCCAATAACATAAGCTTAAGTGAAGCGACGGCTATCTTCTCAGCAATGGAGTCGGCCTCAGCATCAGTCATACCAGGATTATTGAACTTAATCAGCCTCCTAGCCTTATCAACCATATGCCCAAGTATATCATCGACATTGAAGTAGATTCCCCTACGCCCACTCATCTTAAGAGGCTTACCACCTGTATCTATCCCTAGATACTTCGAGGCCGAGGCACCACTGATCCACACATGAGAATAATAATAATGAATATACCTACTTGATACCTCATCCCCAAACACATCCCTAATAATCTCCTTGATAATTCTCTGAGGCTTCGTCTGTTCAACCCCAATAACATTTATCGAAAATCTACACTCCCTAGGATGGATATACGAGCCATTGGGCCAAGAGGTTGTATAGACCCTCCTCCCATAGGGGGAGGATGTAAACTCCCTAAAGGGCAGCGGGAAATCTAGTAGGCCAAGCTTCCAGAGGGCGAAGACAACGTCCTTACCCACATATGTAAGTGTCCCATCACTCCTTACCAGTACATCGTCAACCTCAGGATTTATATCATCACCACTAGACAACTTAGCCACAAGACAGCCAGCATATTTACCGCTATCAACCTTAACCAAAACCTTACTATCCTTGATCAGACCATAGCCCTTCTTGTGGATACCGCTCCAAACCAAGTCAGACTCCCAAACTAAATAGTCATAGTCCGCCCCCAGCCTCCAACAAGTCTTCAGCTGCTCCCTAAGCACCCTCTCAGCAATCATCCTATTGAAAGACGCGACAACATTATTACCCTCCTCAATCATCTTAAGAATATTCCTCCTCTTCTTCTTCAACTCATCCGAGGACTCTATACGTTCATAGGCCTCCCTATACACCACATCACCACAGTATTTATCGAATGACATCCCCTTAGAGTCCGTACTATATCCTAGATAAAGAAAACCGATCAATAAGTCGGCCATCTGGGACCCAGTATCATCGATATAGTTTAGAAGCTCAACATCATAACCAGCGAAGCTCAACATATTCCTCAAGGCGGCGCCCAAGACAATGTTACGTGCATGCCCGATATGAATCGCCTTATTAGGATTAACACTAGTATATTCAATCTTAACCAATCCATTACCAATATTCTGCCTAAAATAATCTATACCCTTCTCAAAAATCTGGTTAATATACTCCTCATAAAACTTCTCTCTATTAAGGAATACATTTATATATCCACCTCCCGCCACCTCAACCCTATCAACATAAGGGGTCAAGGCTATTATCCTAGCAAGCTCATTCGCAATATCCACCGGGGGCCTACCGAGAGCCTTAGCCAATCTAAAAGCAATATTTAGAGATAGGTCCCCGAACTCCATCTTTGCAGGCACATCCAACTCGATATCCATACCCTCAATACCCGAGTTCACCAGCCAATTCCTAACCTTACGCTTAATGTTCTCCCCTATCTCAGTAATCAGCAAACAGTCCCCACCCCCAAGCTAAGCGTAGACAGTCAATAATTATTTAAAACCAGACAACTTAATATAAAGCATTAATAGAGACAAATAACCATACAAACATGGACCCGTGGCCTAGCCTGGATAGGGCGCCGGCCTCCGGAGAACATATATTTGGGGAGAGCCGGAGGTCGTGGGTTCGAATCCCACCGGGTCCGCCAAAAACGGATGATATGATTATACTTCCGTTTAAATCTAAGTTGATTTATTACTTCGGTTAAAACCGAAACATTTATAAACATCGAGATATATGTCAATTAATAGTGACTTTATATGAGGTATTTAGAGTTAATAGGTGGTTTAGCATTATATCCAGAAAAGTATGTCACGATAATTGTCCATGAAGATAGGTCCTTTATAGAGCCATTATTTACAGTATTATTCTTCCAGGGTATATTAGCAACTATATTCTCTGCTGCGGCATCAAGTATAGTCAACTCCGTAATGAATGCCGCGGCCGCCCCCGCCTTGGCAGGCCTACTAAGCTCCCTCATGGCGGCCCTAGTTCCAATAGCAACGGCACTAGGCCTATTTGCATGGTTCATATGGAGCCTAGCTACCCATATACTAGCCAAGCTATTCGGAGGCTCCGGAGATTACATTGACCTACTTAAAGTAATGGGCTACACATGGTTCACGCTAATTCTACCCATAGTAATGGGTTATATATATCCACTATCCCCATTAATATCGATCGCAGCCACAGGTGTATTCACACTAGCAGCCCTCATATGGTTTATATACATAAACTACCACGCGGTCAAGGAGATATATGGAATACCCGGAGCCGAGGCATTACTATCACTAATTATACCCATAATAATCCTAGCCACAATACCATTCCTACCAATCGCATTCTTACCCAGGTGGTGACCATGGAGAGGGAATTAGCCACAGGACTAATAATATTGATACTGGCGATCGCAGCTATACCAGCAGCCCTCTTCATATCGACCCAGAAGACGGATATAACACCCATAATAGACTGGGCTATACCCCAAATCCCAGGCGAGGGCATACTAGTCAAGCAGGAAACAATAAATAGAAGCGAGTATCCTAGACTAAAGAAGCTAGTCCTAAATTTAAGAGGCACAAATGGAGTGACATACATATCAGAGGGATATGGATATATAGCCAGGTTCGAGGCTTATAAAGGCAGGGGAATAATCCCATTCAACCTAGACTCCTATAAAGCCGATATATCCAAGTCATACAACGAGACCACCAGAACCCTATCCATATACATCGATGCAAGCAACGTAATACTCAAAATATATTTGGACCCCACATTGGCGTCAGAAATATCCATAAACCAAGCGAATGGTGCACTCGAGCTAAGCCTAGATAGTCTAATAAATACAGACCTAAGAATCGAGGGGCTCAACACGGTAATTAGACTCGATCTCGGATACACAAGAGTCGATGATGTATCATGGAACATAGATATAACCAATGGTATAGCCAAGGTGAACATAACTACACCAACTGAAATAGATATGAATATCGAGGGGTCTGTGCTTAACGGCTTAGCCGAACTTAACCTCTATGGAACCATCAATAAATACTATACCAATGAACAGGTGAGGCTATATGCATCCACAGATCGGAGCCTAACATTTAGAGTCCAGAACGGAAACATAGTCATTAATCTATCGACGGGATAAGGCTATGTCATTGTCAATAGGTCGTAATAACCCTATATGGGCTAGGCTCGTCCTAGAGGCATTGGCAAGCAAGCCTAGGCTAAATATAATCAAGCTACTCATCGAAAAGGGTCCACTTACAGCCAGCGAGATATCTGAGGAGACCGGCACATCCCTCTCAACCATCATGGAGCACCTAGATATATTGACAGCCTCGGGCATACTAAGGTGGACATTGGTTAAGAGGGGTAGGAGGAGGGTAAAGCAATATTCCCTAGCATCAAAGATGGTAGAGTTGAAGATAGACCTAACGACGCTTATATGGGCGATAGATATAGAGGAGAAGCGGCGCCTCCTAAAGAGATACATATATATAAAGATGGAGAGAGATGGATTCCCCCTAAAACCAACATCAAAAGATATTCAGGAGGTCCTTGGCCTAAGAGATTTGAGGGAGGCCATAGCCATCCTAGACTTGATAAACAGGGACGAGGCATATGTAGTCAAGGTGTTGGAGGAGAAGATGGAGCCGGAGATAGTGGGAGACGGTATAAGCATCAGGGACCTAGCCAAAAAACTCAATATACACGAGTATTGGGCATTACTCCTGGCCCAAAGACTCTCTGAGGGGAAGAAATATATATTAAAGGGAAATATGCTCTATAGAGCCTAGGAACCTACTTTTTATAATTAGCTAATACCTCCGCCATCGCCTTCATAGTTATATATGGGTCATCCGCCTTAACTATTGCGCTGGCAACCAATACACCAACTACACCGAGATCCATGGCGGCCTTGACGTCATCGCTACTCGATACACCCGCGCCGCAAAGCACCGGCACCCCATTCTCCTCCCCCATCTTCACGGCCTCCAACACGGTTTCTGGTTTATATCGGGATACTGACCGGCCAGTACCTATCAATTCCGGCGGCTCAATAGCATATGCAGCGGGCTTGACCCCCAGCCCTATCAACTTCCTAAGCTCCTCCACAGAATCCACACAAACCACCGTCTCCAAACCCCTCTGACTAGCCGCTGAGACAAGCTCCTTAATATTTTCATGGGGCATCTTATACTCAGAATGATTAAGGAGGGAATACTTCACTCCTAGATCTACGAGTCTACTAAGGGGTATATGCCCAGTATAGCTACCATATTCAACGACATCAAACACCTGTGAAAATAATACCTCCCTATACTCCTCACCAGCCGCATACCTAGCTATATCGATGGGGGATACGGCAACATAGACCCCTACACCCAAGTCAAGTAAGTCGACGGCATAATCCAGAAATAAACCGGCATCGTCACCAGATGCCTCCCTATAATTCTTCAAGTTCACTATTAGGCATGGGAACTTCATAGGATTCACCCTTAATAATATCAAATAACCAATCAAAATATATTATATGAAGATGTCCGACAGTGACATCCCAGTAAGAATCATAGACGTCCACAACCCCCACCAGGCAAAGATGATCGAGGAGATACAGAGGAGGGCCTGGGGAACAGATGAGGCTGTCCCCCACCACATATTCATAGCAGCAAGCAGCGTCGGCGGAGTCGTGAAGGCAGCATACGTGGGTAACAAGATGGTTGGCTTCGTATTCGGCTTCATGGGCGAGTTCCTAGGAAAGAGATGTATGTATTCACATATGCTAGCCGTGGTACCCGAGTACCAGGACAAGAATATTGGGTATTTATTAAAGATGGAGCAGAGGAACGACGCCCTAAGCAAGGGCCTAGAATTAATAGTATGGACCTACGACCCACTACAGTCGAAGAATGCATACCTAAATATAAATAAGCTTGGATGTATATCCAGGACATACCTAGTAAACCACTATGGAGAGATGAACGACGAGCTAAATAGAGGCGTACCATCAGACAGGTTCATGGTCGAGTGGTGGATAAATAGTAAATGGGTAAAACATAACTTCAGGAATAGGATAAAGTACTTCGAGGACTATAAACATAGGGATGAAGTGGCCATAGGGCTAAAAGCTATAAGGGAAGGAGAGATAATCCTTCCAGAACTAACAAAAGAAGCCGGGGTATTCGTCGGAATAGAGATACCCAGAGACATAAACCACCTTAAGCGGATCGACCCAAAACTAGGGGTTAAGTGGAGGCTGGCTACAAGGAGGGCCTTCAGACACTATATAGATAGGACATACATCGTGTTTAGATACCTTCTCTATAGGAATGAGCCTTGGAAAGGGATATATATCTTGAAGAAGGGGGTGGATGTAAATAACTTCAAAGACATATAAAATCGACAGAGTAACCCTATATAGAATAAAACTACCCTATAAAGAACCATTCACAACAAGCTTCGGGACAGAAGAGACAAAAGAGACACTAATAATAGAGCTAAAGTCAGGAGACATATACGCATATGGAGAGCTAGTTGCTGGGAGACACCCAAACTATTCACACGAAACCGTCGACACGGCACAATATATAATAGAGAAATATCTAGTGAAGCTACTCATAAAGAAGGAAGTCAACCAATATACCTTCCACAAAGATGTTGGGTGGATAAGAGGACACAATATGGCGAAGGCTGCAATAGAGATGGCGTTATGGGACCTCCATGCGAAGAAGCTAGGTAAACCCCTCTATAAAGTATTAGGTGGGGTTAGGGACTTTGCGGAGGTTGGGGTAAGTATAGGTATACAGAAGGATATAGATACCTTGATATCAAAGATAGGCCAGTATCTAGAACAAGGATATGGGAGGATAAAGATAAAAATAAAACCTGGATGGGACATCAATGTCCTCGACAGGGTCAGGAAAGAATACCCAGATATAAAGTTAACAGTTGATGCAAACGCAGCATACAACCTAGATAGAGATAGAAATATACTTAGAGAATTGGATAAATATGGTCTACTATATAT
>WAMZ01000092.1 GCA_015522055.1 Candidatus Geothermarchaeota archaeon | reverse complement strand
TTTAAAGTAAAGCGGAAACAGCCCCTTAACACTGACATTATTAGCCAATTACCTATACCCCCTAAAAAGCCTGATATATTATATATTTCGAAATTTCTTTTAATACATATAAATATAGAAAATAAATACGAGATATATATCGCTAGAAAAGTTATAGAAATGATAAAGAGACGGAACATGACAACACGTTTACCAAGCACTTATACACTGTGAATACAATAATATAATTTAATGGCGCCATCCCCCCAAGCAAGGAAATATATGTGGAGCCTCGGAGGCCTTGCCTCAACAGTCCCCTACGTAATATTCAGCGGATTCCTAACATATTTCTATATAGACATAATGAAACTTCCACTCATATACTACACCATTGGGATGGTGGTTTTTAGTATATGGAACGCGATAAACGACCCCCTATTCGGATATTACTCTGATAAAACAAGGACAAGGTGGGGTAGGAGAGTTCCATGGATAATGATATTCACAGTCCCATTAGGGATAGTCAGCTGGCTTATATGGATACCTCCATTCAGTGAAGCAGGATTACTATTTGCATATTTCCTAGCTATAATAATATTATTCGACACATTCTACACAATAGTTGTGCTAAATTGGACCGCATTATTCCCTGAGATGTTCCAAACCATAGAGGAACGCACCAAGGCAAACTCATTAAGAAACATATTTGTAATGATAGGGACACTGGCGGGCCTGGCCTCAGCCCCACTAATCTACAGTACATATGGCTGGGGGACACTAGGCGCTGTATCAGCCATATTGACCATATCGACATTCCTCCTATCACTCGTGGGATGCCAGGAAGTATATATACCTAAAGATGAGGCCATAGATTTCATGAGCGGCCTTAGATATACATTAATAAACAAGTCATTCCTCACATTCGCCCTATTCTCGTTGATGGCTCAATTCACCACCGATATGCTGACCGCAGTGGTACCATTCTACAACAAATACGTATTCGGATGGAGCGAGAACGAGTTATCAATTATATTATTCCTAACAATCCTAACAACCATAATTGTATTCTACCCATGGGCGACCCTACAGTCTAGAACGACGCCGCGCACCGCCGCAATACTTTCATGCATATGGGGCGTCTTCTCATACACCCTTTTCCTATTCATATATCCCCAATGGCCTATAGTCATAGCCACACTAATACTCACGGGGATAGCGTTGGGAGGCCTGATCGTAGCGCCAGATGTATTGATATCATATGTAATAGATGAGGATGAGATTAGGACTGGAGAGAGGAGGGAGGGAATGTACTTTGGAGTCCATGGATTCGTGATAAGATTGTCAACCATCCTACAAGGCATAATAATAAGTGCCGTCCTAGGATACTTCGGCTACAACCCCAACCTTGAGGTACAGCCAGAGTCGGCTATACTAGGGATAAGGATCTTAATGGGGGTAGTTCCAGCTACAGCTATGGTGATAGGTATATTAGCCCTATACCTCCACCCAATCAAGGGGGAATACTTCCATAAATTAAAGAACCTAAAATCGGGGTAGGCAAATATGTTCCCAGAAGAATTTTGGTGGGGAGTCAGTGAAAGTGGGTTCCAGTTCGAGATGGGGGATCCCGAGGGGAGATATATAGATCCAAACACAGACTGGTATGTATGGGTTCACGATGAGGATAATATCAGGAGTGGCCTCGTTAGCGGCGACCTACCAGAAAACGGGATAGACTACTTCACCAGATATGAAATAGATCATAAAATAGCTGAAGAGTTAGGTCTAAATACATATAGGTTAGGGATAGAGTGGAGCAGGATATTTCCTAAACCCACACTAGACATAGAGGTCGATATAGAAGAAGATGATGACAAGCGACCTGTCCGAGTCAAAGTAGGCGACGAAGCCATAGAAAGACTGGACGCATTGGCAGACCATAGGATGATTAAACATTATAGAGATATTATAGAAGATTTAAGGATACGAGGCTTCAGAGTCATAGTATGTTTAAACCACTTCACCCTCCCCCTATGGATACATGACCCCATAAAAGCTAGGGACACGAGACTCAGGAATGGCCCGCTAGGGTGGCTGGAATATAAAACAATAGTGGAATTCACTAAATATGCTGCATACATCGCCTATAAACTTGGGGACCTAATTGATGACTGGGCCACGTTAAACGAGCCAGTTATAGTCGCTGAAACAGGGTACCTACAGATGGAGGCTTTCCCACCCTATGTAAGAGATATGGGTTTCCCACCCAGGCTAAAGAACTCCGCCTTCGGAAAGGCGTTGATAAACATGGTGTATGCCCATAAAAATGCATATGATGCTATAAAGCAATGGGATAGGGAATATGCATATCAAGACAGCCCGACACCGGCTAGGGTTGGTCTGATACATAACGTCATGCCTATCCATCCCTATAGAGAGGATAACGACACAGATCTAGTCACCGCAGATTTCCTTAGCCACATCCACAACAGATATTTCCTAGAAGCTGTTACAAGAGGCTGGATAGATAGAGATTTCGACGGCGAGGTTGATAGGGGAGAGATGGAGACCGAGTTCTCGAATCATTTAGACTGGCTCGGAGTAAATTATTACTGCAGGGTGGTGGTCAAGGGTAGAATGAGGTTCCTAGCTAAGATAGCCACCGGGCTCCCCGCATTCTTCGACCCAATGCCCGGGTACGGATTCACTGCTGGAGATTTAGGCAGGGATAAGTCTCTCGATGGATACCCAGTAACAGATATAGGGTGGGAGATTTACCCCAAGGGATTGAGGCAAGCCTTGGAGCTAGCAGGAAAATATAAAGTCCCTATAATCGTGACCGAGAATGGATTGGCCGACTCCACCGACAAATATAGGGCACAATTTATAATAAGCCATCTAAAGGTACTCCAGGATATCATTGAAGAAGGCAGTGTAAATGTATATGGGTATCTACACTGGGCATTGACAGACAACTATGAATGGGCACATGGATTCAAGATGAGGTTCGGACTAGTCCACGTAGACCTCAAGAGTAAGGAAAGAACCCCAAGACCCAGCTCAAGAGTATATAAAGAGATTATTGCAAAGGCCGGAGTCCCCAAAAGCCTTATAGACCAATATGGTCTTATGGGGAGTCAGTAGTATGATGGAGCTACTCACGCTCCTAAGGCAATTCGGGTTGAGAAGGCTCCTCTTCCTAGCCAGGTATGAAGAATGGGTTAAGGACAAGATATATGAGAAGGGGAGCCTCAGAAACATAGACCTAGATAGAGATGGAAACATAGATGGATTCAGCTTCAGAATTAAGAATCCATTATACAGTGCATATTACAAAAGGCCAGATATCTACATCGATGGAGAAAAGATAGACCCATCCACAATAATCATTAGGAAAATGGGAGAAACGATAAGCATGGATGAATGGAGGGACGATAAACCATTGGCACTAATCCCCGGCGAAACCATAGAGATAGTGATACGTAGGCCGGGCGGCCTCAAGCCGGGGAAACATATAATCGAGATAAAGAACGCTGGAATAATCGGGTTCGACACAACGATGGACCTAAGATTCATAGATAAATTAGGTGAATAAATTGGAGCCACTAATTATGTATAAAGACAATTGGGACTACCCAGTAATACTTGGTGGAAGAAGAGCATTTATAGTCCTATCTAGAAGAGGCGTCCTATCCACCCCATGGAGCAGGTATGGATCCAAGATAGACTTCGGCGGGCTATACACCCCACCAATAAGAGCAACAGGCCCCATAATACCTCTAATCCAACTCAATGATAAGATGGAGAGACTAGGGAATCATGTAACTAAAAGCATGTATTTTGGGAGCCACCTAGAGGCCGCCTACCTCGCATACGAAATAAAAATCAAATCAATATTATATGTTCCACATAGACTACCAGCAGCACTAATAGTATATGACATAGAGAGTCATATAGAGGAACCCATAGACCTCAAGTTATATCTCGAAACCTGGGGAGGCCCCCTTGAGCAGGATGGTATACTACCCGACAATACTGAAATCTATCTCTACCAAGGAGGAGCCGCATATGAAGTAGATGAATGGAGTGTAGTAGTCCAGTCAAATATGAAGCCCACCAACATCGAGCTTGACACAAGGGAATATAAGAAGCCAGGACCCATAAAGACATTACCAACGGCAAACCCCGATAAGATTAGGAACGCGATAATCACATGGAAACTAAATAAACTGGGAGAAGATGGGAAAATAGTT
>WAMZ01000091.1 GCA_015522055.1 Candidatus Geothermarchaeota archaeon | reverse complement strand
ATATAAGGATATAGCCTGCATAAATTATTAGTATCTAACTCGGTGGCATGACATGGATGTATGGCTTCCCTATAGCGATGTGGAGATACCCCTAAGCCTCCCAGATCCCATTGACCTAAGGATAGTCTCTAGGAGGTTTACTAGTATTGAGAGGGAACGTCAGATGATTAGGAGGTTGAATGACCTCCTGAGCCCGCTTGGGGATATAAGGATACTTGATAGTACCCTGTTACTACCTAGTGAGAGGTCTTTATTGGTTGATAAACTACGTATTTTGGGCCTGGAATATGAATTTGTAGATAAGGAGTTTAATGTGGTTGTCAATGTTGTTAGGCATGACCCGATCTATGGAGTGACTTGTAGCTATATTCATCGTGGAGCTATAGATTCATCGGGGGAGGTCGATGTAGATGCCGTATGTAGTGGGTCCGGCGAGCCCGATATACTGTATATAGATTTGTTGGTGGATGGGTTGGGTAGGATACAGGAGGTCTTCGCTGGAGACTCTTTAGATTATGGTTTGCTAAAGGATATGTATCTAAGGTATTGGGGTGGTTATTCGGAGCCGACATCACTTGTTATAGCTGGTTTGGGCGGCCATCCATGGGATAAAGATTTATATAGTATTGTGATCTCCTTTGCGAAGGCCGCCGATTTAGTCTCCGATAATATAGTGGTATTGGTTGGGGATGGTGAGCTTAGTGACGATGACGTAGATATTCTTATAGGGGTTAAGGAAATTCCGTGGTTCAAAAAGTATATCGAGTTGGCTAGGGATAAATTGATGGATGTTAGGGGTAGGATATATTATTTTGGGAGCCTCCCCCCTAAGGTATGTAGGGAGTTCGGCCTTAGGTATATTAAGGATGTTAATAGGTTTATCAAGGCTTTGCCCGTGAAGGTTAAGAGGGAGACGACGGTGATAGAGGATGTGCTACATGTATATGTGTCAGCTTCACATGGTTAGAAGCTTGGGAGGCATAGTATAGCGAGGCTCAACATTATTAGGAATAGGATCTTCCTCCAAGTGGATAGGGGGCTTATATCGTCTAGGGGCCTGGCGTCCCTACCGCCGCTCATTAGGTAGAGGCCTAATACAAGTATAGCCATTAGCCAGAATCTAAGTAGGAAGAGGACGGCTACGGATACCATGGTCAGTAATCCATGGTACCTCCTGCCCGCGAATGCCCGGGCCATATGGCCACCGTCGAGCTGCCAGGCCGGGAGTAGGTTTAGCCCTGTTATGAAGAATCCTATTATGGTGGCCCAGAGGAGAGGCGTCATTATAACTACTTGGTCTGCTGAGACTGGTCTGATATAATCCTGTATCAGTACGTATATAATTGGGACTGGGATGGGCATACCCTCTCCATATTTCTTTACTAAGGCTTGGAACTGCTCCTGGGATATTATTGGGACGGTTATCGATGTATACATAGAGACAGCTAGTGTAACGATCAAGCCGGAGAGAGGTCCAGCGACACCGATATCGAATAATGCGTCTCTATTTACAGCAGGCTCCTTCTGTGATATGACGGCGCCGAATGTCGGTAGTATCCCAGGTACACCTGGTATGAATTTTGGCCATGAGGCCTGTATGCCATATCGCCCTAGTATGAATTTGTGGCCAAGTTCATGGATACCGACTATACCCATTATCGCCACTACATATAGTATAAGTGTTGTTACCGGGTTATAGCCCACCATTATATCGCTGAAGACGGGGTTGAATGAGTTTAGATATCCGTCGGCACTGGCAGTGAATATGGTGGCTATTAATAATATTATCGGCGTCTTCTTACTCGGCTCTGGGTGTTTAATGCCCTCGATGATAGTTAGCCTTATCCTGTTTCCCTCCCTATCTAGGAAGGGGTAGAAGCTCCCTAGTCTCCGGAGCTCTTTATAGTATTTGACGAATCTGTCCTTAATGTCTTGGGATGGCTTTATATAAAATAGGAGTCTCTCTTCATAGAGAAACTCCTCTAATATCTCGAAATAATTTAGTGTGAGTTCCCTTATGTCAACCAGCTTAAGTGATAGGTTCCCTGTCTCCAATCGTGTTCACCATCGATTTTACGCAATTAATTCTATAGTCTGTTCTTAATATATTTCTTGGTATAATAAGATTTATAGTATAGTCAGACCCTCTTTGATTTAAATATTATAGCTTTGTCTGTAAGGGGTATTGGATGGAGCGAGTTGAGTTCAGGGTTGAAGAGGTGAATGAGGCCGATATTCCTCATGTAATTAGGATTAATGAAGCTGTATTACCAGAGAATTATCCATACTACTTCTATGAGATGCTTTATAAGAATTATCCGAAGGCTTTTCTAGTGGCTAAGGTTGGTGGGAAGGTAGTTGGATATGTAATGTGTAGGGTGGAGCACTCACTACATCTAGATGGATTCCTACCAGGTTTTATGAAGAAGGGTCATATAGTATCTATAGCTATCTTACCTGGGTATAGGAGGCGTGGCATCGGGACCGAGCTCATGAGGAGGGCGTTGGAGTCGCTCAAGAATGTCTATGGGTGTAGGGAGGTTTACCTAGAGGTTAGGGTATCTAATAAGGCGGCTATAGAGTTCTATAAAAATCTGGGCTTTAGGATCGACCATACGATAAGACATTATTATAAGGATGGTGAGGACGCCTACGTCATGGTTAAGGAGTTATAATTCCTCTATAAATATGGCTACTATACTGTCCTTCCTAATTATTATATCATCCCTGTCCTCCCAGTTATTCAGTGTCTTGTCACGTGTCGATAGGACCTTAACTTTACTTACCTTGAGGGTGCCATCCTTGGTTACCCAATCTAGGATGCATTTGATTTCACCTATCTTAAGCTTCACGATTATCTCTCTCCCTATATACCTCGCCAAATATTTATTTATGTTGAACATTGTATACAGCTCCGCTACCGTAATATATGAATTAATGATTTCAGTTATCAATATAAATAGCTAGGCAATAAATTAATATTATATCCATAGGATTTGTTTACCGCATCTTGTAAATATGAAGATAATTTGTCGTTGGTGTTAATATATTTTTATGCGTAGTCGCTGAATCCGTATTTGGTGTTTGGGTTGTCGTATTGGTATTGGCCGCTTGTGGC
>WAMZ01000090.1 GCA_015522055.1 Candidatus Geothermarchaeota archaeon | reverse complement strand
TTCTAGCCGTGTCATCCTCATCCCTAGAGTATATTATAGGTATACTGTAGTCTATTGCCATCGAGACCAATGCACCCAATATCGATTGAGGGTTACTGACTGTGTATAGTAGCTCGCTTAGATCTCCTTCTATTATAACGGCTGGCTGACTATATGCCTCCTTGAGTCTATTGAGCTGGTCGAAGAGCCTCCTATCTATTATGGATCGGTATAGGTCCCCAGTTGTTTTTCTCTCTATTCCCATATCACCTATTATGTAATCCCCTATCGTGAGTCTAGCGACCTTTACCCTGACACCTTCCTTGTAGAGTGTGGCTCGGATATTCTCCGGCTCCCTATCATCTACTACTATCATTATAGCCACCTACGGTAGACGGCCTCAGGCATCCTGTCCCTATATTTGTTTATGAAGTTTGCTATGGCCTTCTTAGGTTTAAGGAATTCCAGCTGTAATACTGTTATTGAGTCTATTACTGGATAGGTTTCACCACATTTGCTGCATGTTAGATATCCATCTATTATTTCATATCTTATGCATTCTTGGCAGGGTGGGTCTCCGATGTTCCTTACATAATCTTCTTTATACCCACAGTATAGGTCGCATCTCGGTAGGTTTGCCTCCCTATCTAACTCCACTCTCTTAAGGATTGTTAGTTGGAATGGGAAGTTCTTACACTTCGGGCATAATATGTAGTTTAGTAATCTATACTTCATCTGGGTATCACTCTCCAACTATATTTTAATGTTACTTGGGTCTGCTAAGAATATTTATTGATGCAACTAATATGTATAATAAATATATGGCTGATAGCCCGAGCACCATTGTATATATTCCATCGACTATCACGGAGAGGATACCTCCCTGTTGTTCAATGTAGTACATGCTTAGTAGGTAGACATTGAAGAAGGAGTGGCCTATTACGGCTGAGTGGAAGCCATGCCTTATATAGAGGTATCCAAGGGTTATTCCAGCTATAGATGCGGTTGATATCTTCCCTATGTCCCAGCCTCCACCCGAGAAGTAGTGGGCTGCGCCGAAAAATATTGCTGTGCCGGTCATAACTATATAGAGTATTGATACTGCTGCTCCCCCGCTGCCATAATTGCTTATGGATATGGGTCTCCATAGTATCTTGATTATCTCAATTAGTCTCGGCCCTGTCTCCCTCCTCGATAGGTATATCGCTATTGCTATGAATCCTATTATCGTCGCCCTAAATCCTATCTCCTCTATTAATGGTGCCACTAGGGCCGATACATATCTGATATATTCATTGGGTGACTCTAGCTCACCTGTCGGTATGCCTACCCTCGTCTGAACTGATTCTATGAGGATTATTGCTAAAAGGGTTATGCTCATTATCTTCATCGTCTCTATGGCATCGTTACTTGTATATCCACTTAGTATTCGCTTCAAGTCTGTTATTGGATGTTTTGTGAATAGTGCCATTGTTAGGAGTGCCGCATATAATGCTATGAATAGTGTAGCTAGTTGGGTTAGTGAAATACTATATGGTAGAGGAACGTATATTGGCTGGGCAAATACATATACGGGGATATAGTTTATCGTGGGGACTTCTGTAAGGTTGCTTATTCCATAGGTTAGGTCAACTGCGTATCTTGCGCCTATAGCTAGGTCTGCCAACAGTGTTAGTGTCAGTACTAATGCGACTAGGTTTGCTGTTAACCCAGCTAGTCTCTCAATCTCCTTTAACATCCTCCTCATCTACCTGTAGCTCTAGATATATAGGCCCTTTGTATCCACAATCCTCACATATATAAATCTCGGGTGTAAGCCATCCATCTAAGGAGCTTGACAGCCTTATATTCCTGGATTGGCATATGGGGCAGACCCTGATCCTAATCTTCCTACGCTTCTTCTTTTTCATCTGGTTGGCCTCACAGTATCTGTATACTATCCTTCTTGAAGCCTAGCTTCTCAAGATACTTAGGTATATCGTATCTATGGTCTCCCAATAGTATTATCTTGTCATCCTTGACTGTTCCTCCGCATGCCAGCCAGTTCTTGAGTTTCTTGGCTATTTTATGGAGGTCGTTATGCTTGGGGTTTATACCCTCTATTATCGTGGCTGGCTTATTGTATCTCCTGTGTTCGACCCTCACTTTTATAATGGCCTGCTCTGTCTCCAGTTTCTCACATATACATAGTTCCTGTGGTAATCCACAAACTGGGCAGTTACCCATTTTTTATATACTTCACCACCGTCATTTAATTCCTTAATTATAATTTGATTCGCCACCTAAGTATAAATATTTTATAGTATTAACTGTTGGGCTATATTGAAGATATATTATGACACCCCCCACTTTATCAGGCTAGTAT
>WAMZ01000089.1 GCA_015522055.1 Candidatus Geothermarchaeota archaeon | reverse complement strand
TATCACTAGATATCGAAGATGGTAAGATTACAGCCTTATTAGGTCCGAATGGATCGGGTAAAACAACACTGTTCAAAATTACTCTAGGAGTACTACGGCCGGACTCCGGCAAAATATATATAGATGATTTAGATGTAGTCGAGAACCCGATTGAAGCACGTAGAATAATCGGTTACTCACCAGAAGACATTACATTATTCGAGAGCCTGACCCCGCTAGAGATGTTTAACTTTATATCAAAGGTGTATGGGCTCAGAGACAAGCAATACGAGAAGCAACTCCAATTATACATCACGCTATTCAACTTAAACAGCTACATGAATAAGTTATGTGGGGAATTAAGCCACGGAAATAGACGAAAGGTATCCCTGGTCTCAGCACTACTCCATGATCCAAAGGTACTTTTATTAGATGAGCCATTCACAGGTCTCGATCCAGAGGCTGGGAGGATATTGAAGGAGATATTAAAGAAGAATGCCTCCGAGAATAAAGTAGTTATGTTCTCTACCCACATCCTCGAGATAGCCGAAGCTGTAGCCGACTATATAATTATAATTAATAATGGAAGGGTAGTGGCAGAGGGCTCACCCGATGAGTTGAGGGACATGATGCAGTATAGAGATCTAGAGTCCGTATTTCTCGAGGTTACCGGCCTATCTAGGGAGGTAGAACAGCTCATAAGGACTCTATGGGGAGAGTAATGCGACTCTGGATTAAGGTAGCGGGTATACTTGCTAAGGAAGCCATATATAGATTTACGAAGGAGAGAAGGGGTGCAAAGATATTTACAAACCCACTGGCCACCAACCTCATAGCATTATTGATATATACATTCCTATCTCTGGCAACATCCTTCTATACATTATATACGGGGGCATACCTCTATAATCCTGATCAGGTCGCGGCTATAAATACGATGCTAATAGCTGTAGCACTATTCGTATCAATCTTGATAATGATGTATAACCTACATATACTTGTAACTGATAGGCTGATAGACCAATTGACATATCTACCTATATCCAGCAGTGATATGAAGAAAGCACTACTCACCCTAAACATATACTGGGGTATATTCACCATACCATTCCTATTCATCCCTGGAGCCATACTACATACACTCTATTCCAATAATATTGCTTACTTGATAGCGGCCATTGAAACATCAATATTTACAACCCTAGCCACACTGATACTAGGCTTCCTAGCGGCATCATTCTCCCCCCGTGTTACTAGGAGCCCATTTATAAGATTGGCTTCAACAATCCTATGGCTCATATTTATGGGCCTAGGAATATTTGTATCCGGGCTGGGTAAGTACATATTCGAGAACAATATAGAGGTTGGTATAGCGCCTTCAGAGGAATGGATACGAGCCATACCTCCCTTCTCACTAACATACCAGATCTATGGAGACATAGCAGCCACATATACATCAATGATAGTCATTATAGCCTTTATACCATTACTCAGCGCATCAATAGATAGATTCTGGGGAAGCATATTCAGGACACCAAAGATCATGCCCATAAATGAAACTGGTAAAATAACTCTAAAGAGACCAAGGATCCCAATATGGCTATATATAGATATCAAGGCATTGGCTAGGCACCCCCGGTTCCTAGCCTCCACCATATACATACTCGGCTTCCCAATATTGATGCCACTATTCATAGGCTTCACAACCAGAATGATTATCAGTGAGATCATACCATCATTCACCATGGCTATGGGTGCATTCTCGGGTGTACTCGTTACCAACCTCTTCGTTATTGAGGGTGACGGAGCTAAACTTCTATATCTACTGCCAATAACTAGGAAAGATGTAGTGCTAAACAAGTCGGTAAACACACTAATCTTAGCTGGAGTAGCCTCAATAGGCCTCGTCATATTTATAAATATAATTACGGAATTAGGCTTACCCTACCTAATTCTAACAGCCATCATCTACATGATATCGGCATTCTCATCGAGTCTATTCATATCAATAGCATATATAGACCATATACCGGATAAGCCCTCCCCATGGACACAATATACATTCAGTGGGCTGGACATAAACATAAGAATTATGGGGCTGATGATGATCTACACAATTTTAGCTGGTGGAATCGCCATACCACAGCTATTAAAAATCTTTATAGACAATGGATTCATCCGACTAAAAATACCAATTATACTTATACATCCACTATTCCCATACGCATCGGCTATAGCCATATTAACTACATTAACCTTAATAGGATATGTACTAGCATTGAGGAGGGACACTCCACTATAACACCTATCTCAACAAATGGTATATCCTTGCCCCGGAATATACTAAATATATAGTGGAGACCAGGCCCGCGAGCACAACACCATAAAATCCAAGTCCAAATAAGCTAAATATAAATACTATAAAGATCCTTACATCCCTGGATGCAAATCTATATAGACCCGTCTGTATACGCCTCTCCCCATCCAATGACCTTAAAACGGAATGGAAATAGCTGACCATAATCCAAGCGAATACCGAGTAGAAATAAATTATACTAGGGTATAGCCAGTCTCCCATGAACACCTTGAAGAAAGAATAATATATCGATATTAGAATAACAAAGTCTACCACCCTATCCAATAACGTATCTATAAATGCACCAAATCTACTCGTCTTCCCAGTAGCCCTAGCAAGCTCACCATCGACGCCATCCAGTATGGACGCCACTTGAGCCAGTATCCCTCCCACAAACTCAGTAGTATATATGTATGCAACCCCAGCCAATACACCAGCAAATAGGGATACAACCGTCGCCACAAACGGATTAGGGTCACTCCAATGACTAATTATAAAACCAGATATCTTGGTTGATATCCTCCTATTTATATACCTAGATACTATACCATCCTCAGCCTTACCGCCTACACTCATCCAGCCTCACTCAATGTTGAAGCCACAATGTATTTAGGTAATAGACTTAATATACCTTTCTCCACATCCCAGTATTCATCGATAGTATCTATATCTATCCAATAATATCCCGATAAATCCGCCAACCTAACCACATATCCATTATCTATCAACCACCTAACAATCATCGATACAGTGTACTTCTTATCGTAATCCAATTCATAAAGCCTCCTCAAAGGCGGTACCCTAAACTTGAATATCCCCATATCGATATAATTAAAATATTTTATGCCTTTCCCAATATCTGAGACATCAACATTATTTGGAGAATATATCTTAGTAGCCTCAGATATACTGATGTGAATAGGGTAAGAATCAGCCCCAATGACACAGTCCCCCTCAAAATTAACCAATACACCAGGGACTTTAGGGTCGAATATATGGTCCGACATCGTTAGTAGGAACTCATCCCCCCGGAGATAGGGGATACATGTCAATAAACTATATCCATTCCCAGCCTTATAATCATCGACCTCAATAAGGTCGATGTGAATCGAGTCCCCAAAATAGCTGTACAACACATCCCTCAAATCATCCTTAAACTCATAATATACTGGAATAACTATACGTTCAACACCTGTATGTATAAAAGAATATACGGGATACCATATCAATGGCCGTCCTCCTACCGAAACCAAGTATTTTGGCCTACCATCAGTCAACGGAGAAAGCCTTCTCCCCACACCACCAGCTAGGATAACCCCCTCCATAAAACCTACCCCCTTGACACGGGTATATAGCCTCTATATAGAAGAAGAGGTGAAAATTGGAAGCCACTATAATTATAGATGATTATGATTAATAAGTCTTGTTAAACAAAAATTTAATTATATTTGAAAAAATATATGAAATCAGCCTCTCCTAATTATATATATAATTGTGTCTCGCGGCTCGAGAAGCTTGAACCTAACTACCAATACGTTTGCCTCCATATCTTCCAGGTCAGCTAGGTCCACCTCCCAGACAAGCATGTCTCCAGGCGCCACAGTCTTGATAACCTGGGCAGACACTGGGCTATATAGAACCTTACCATCAATACTCAATATCTCAAAGGGTGCTGGATTAGGTAATACAACCTCTCTATCAAGGTCATTGACATACTTTATCGAGATTCTCGGCCGATCCCCATCTATAATCTCAGCCCTCAGCATCCGTCACACCTCAAGTACATATTCGGAGAGAGCGAGGGCCACGAAGAAGAATGAGGATGTGCCCGCCAACAATAGGTAGACATCCGTTAAATTGAATGGTATCATAGGCATGCTGACCGACACCAATGGCAGGAGCATAGGGACACTCAAGATAAAGATT
>WAMZ01000088.1 GCA_015522055.1 Candidatus Geothermarchaeota archaeon | reverse complement strand
ATATACAGCGGAGACCATGTCATACTAGAGGAAATGACAGCCAGACTATCAGAGAAGTATCGTGAAGTTAGAGATGAATTCCTGAAAAAGGATATAGACCCATATGAATATCAATACTATATCAAGATTTTGAGAGACGGGTTGAAAGAATATACCGAGGCTATACTCTTCTACAGCGTATATCGAGGGGAATATTCAAAATTAAAAAGTGAACTGGAATCAATACCCGATGAACCCTTCATGGATGGATTATTCGAATTCATCGGGGAACTTAGGAGACTATTTCTAGACGCACTAGGAAATAGAGATATTAGAAAAGCAGAAGAAACACTAGGCTTCATGAAAACACTATACAACAACTTATTATCAATCGGTCTAAAATCCTTCTATGTAAAAGATTTTAAACATAAAGTAGATGTAATAAAACAGATTATGCTAAGATCAATGCAGGACTATATAATAGCATTATATTCCAAGGAGGGTGGGAAGATAAATGAATAGGAGATTAATTAGGACCTATCTAATAGACCTGATTAAATTAGGTGCAGGTGAGAGGCTTATAAAGGCGCCGACCACATTCCTATCAATCATATTCGGGGTATCTCAACAGACGGCATCAAGGATAATCAATAAACTATATGTCGATGAGTATGTCTATAAGGTTATTAAGGACGGCAATATATGGATAAGGCTAACCGAAAAAGGAATTGCAGAGGTGGAAGACTATATTAAATATATAAATGATGCATTCAAACACCCCGGGAAGGTTGTCTTAGAGGGGTATGTCACGAAGGGACTAGGGGAAGGTGCATACTATATAAGTAAACGGAGGTATCAAATCCAGTTCAAGGATATACTGGGCTTCTACCCCTACCCAGGGACACTAAACCTAAAGCTAAAAGACCCCTATTACATAAGCCAAAATAGGTTTTTAAAATCTCTACCAGGATATAGGATCAAGGGATTTAGAACAAAAGACAGATACTTCGGTGGGGCCAAGGTATTCAAGGCAATAATACAAAACAAGGTTGAGGGAGGAGTAGTATATGCAGATAGATCCATATATGGATTCGACATGGTAGAGGTAGTGGCTGAACAGTATCTAAGAGGATATCTAAATCTAGTCGATGGAGATAAGGTGGTTGTAGAAGTATTACTTAATCAATAGCCAAGCAGATCCAATACCTTCCTCAATAACATACTACTCTTAATACCTGGCACCTCAATCTCCAGCTTCTCAATAGAAACACCATTCATATCCAACTCCTTACTAACCTGTTTAGGCAATGACTGATCATATCCAAGGAAAATAACATCTGGCTTGATAAGCCTAACAGGCTCCATGAAGTCCTCAACACTACCTAAAATAGCCACATCAACAGGCTTCAATGACGACACCATCTTCAACCTAAAACCCTCGTTATTCAGAGGCATCCTCCTCTTATTAAGAAATACCGTTCTATCACGGGCAACCACAACACTAAGCAAGTCGACTCTGGCCTTAGCGGCCTCCAAAGTAGCGATATGTCCGGGATGAAGAATGTCAAAGACACCACCTATTAGCCCCACCCTTATCAAACGCCTACCATATTGAGTTAACCTATATGTCTCGTCAACATATCCACTATCCACAAGTCTATCCAGCGCCGATAAGATTATTTCACGCTCCAAGGGAATAGAGGATGTCAACAAGTCTGGTGTTACATTAACCCTAAGTATCCTATACACCTCAAGTTTCTTCAAGATCTCTCTATCCAACCGACTAATACCACCACTCAATCCAGCTAACCCCACATCAAATTATAATTAGGACAACCAACCGCCATAATATAGATGGTTAATCAACAAATAAACATAAATTAATTAGGAGGTAACTAAACAGTAGAGAGTCAGCATCTATTAAGGATATCCAGATACTCCCTCTCCATAAAATGTAGTTCCCCAGGTATAATCAAAATACATGTACCCCAATCATCGCCAGTACTAGGCATACTGGCCAATTCACCAATAGTAGACACACATATTCTCATATCTTCCCTACCAAGATTACATAACACTACCACCATCCTAGATGGTGATAAAACACCCTCAGAATCACGTTCAAGAAGTATATTGATAGCCTCAGGTGGAGACATCATATAATCCTCATCAGAAGCATACTCAAGAAGGAGGAGGGTATGTAACCCACGCATTAAATTATCTCTAATAATTTTGAGGACCCTATCAACAGACGCCTTCTCACCCCTAACAACCGTCGATACACCACCCAACTTATATATATGTAGACCAGACTCAGCAATCGCTGCACATATAGATGACGTACCATGCACAATCTCTGTCTTAACACCCATCTTCCTTGCCTCGATGATTAGGTATGAATGAGTAGTGGCTATCATGGGGTTCCCAGGAGTTATAACTACTACATTCTTATTCAAAGCCTCCTCAACTATCTCACTACCACCCTCTTCAAGATCCTTCCTAGAAACAAGGACGACCCTATCCCCACCAGCCTCTAAAATATAGCTAGGTATGCTACCCAATGGAGATGTATAGCGCTCAATATATATAACATCGGCAGACTCAACATACTTCAATATCCTCTCCTTATTCTCATCTCCATATAGCCCTAGACCAATTAATATTAAGGCCATAAGACCACCAACTCAAGAAATATATAACCAAATACTACACTAAATTTCGAATCAATGATAAATAGAGAGACAGAACACCTAAAACATTTTTAAACATTAGAACACCCAAAATAATTAATTATATTTGACTGAATGGGCCCGTAGCTCAGCCAGGTAGAGCACCGGGCTTTTAACCACCAGGTTAAAAGCAATGACCGAATAGCGGGATGATTGATTCAGGGAAAGAGACCCGGGGGTCCGGGGTTCAAATCCCCGCGGGCCCGCTTATATCTAATATTATGGCGACACTCCACCAAGAAAAACTACTCAGAATCTTCTAGACAATTCAGATAAAGGATGGCCTAGGCAATGAATCATAAACTCTTTGTACCAGCCAAATGGGGCCCTGTGATAACTAATGCCAGTCAACACACCCTTCATACGTCTATCAATAAGCTTGAGTAGCCTAACAGCCTTACGCGGCTCCTCAAGCCTATCACTCAAATGGGCATATGGATAAATAACTAGGGATGAAACCTTAAGCCTATTCAGGTGGTTAGAAACATCATTTATAAACGCGTCGATCAACTCCGCCCGCCTATCGAAATCACCCTCCTCCACTGATATAAAGACTACCAATACATCTTTGAAGCGGTGGCTGGATGCCTCGACCTCCTCGACAACAGATAAACCAGCTCTTTTAACGG
>WAMZ01000087.1 GCA_015522055.1 Candidatus Geothermarchaeota archaeon | reverse complement strand
GAGAAAGGGAGTAGAGACCCAACTTTATTAAATAAATTTCCACGTCTCCAGATATAGCAAATTAACCCTAACCAAGTTATGCTTTATTACCCGGTGGACCGAATAGATTAAATTTACTTATATAGCCAAGTATATGAAGGGGTATAAAATGATCCTCGTGGATACCCACAACCACCTATACAGCGAGGAATATATGGAGAATTTAGACTCAATTCTTAAGGAGGCCGTAGAAGCAGGTGTAGGCGTAATAATATGTGTAGCTGAGGACCTAGAGAGCTCAAGGGCCACCCTCTCCCTCGCCGAGAAGTATGAAAATGTCTATGCAGCCATAGGTATGCATCCATGGACAGCCATACACCAATATGACGAACTCAAAGAGATCACAAGCTTAATAAGGGATTACGCCGACCATATAGTGGCTATAGGTGAAGTCGGGCTAGACAAGAAGTACGACTCGGGTGAGAAGGGGTGGATGAGGCAGGTCGAGGTCTTCAAGCAGATGATAGAGTTGGCGTTAGAGTTGGATAAGCCTCTAAATATACATTCTCGGAGGGCGGCATCCGACGTACTCGAGCTATTAAAGGTTTACAGGGTGAAGAAGGCCCATTTTCACTGGTTTACAGATAGTGAGGATATACTCCGTGAAGTAGTATCGATGGGATACTACGTGTCCTTCACACCATCAATAACCTACTCAAAGAGGATGATGAGGATGTCTAAAATGGTTCCAGTAAAGCAGCTCCTAACCGAAACAGATGGGCCAGTCCCATTCTATGGGCCACTAAAGGGTGAGTTGACCAGGCCATGCCACGTCAAACTAGTATATGAGAAGCTATCAGAGATACATGGGTATAAGCTTGAGGACCTAGCCAATGAGATATACAGGAACTTCAGTAAGCTATACCTAGACATCGGATAACTACTAACTCTTAGGCTCCTTCAACAGCCTCCTAATACCCTCCTCCAAATCTATACTAGGCTCGAACCCAAGCGCCTCCCTAGCCCTACTTATATCGGCCCTACTTTGCCTAATATCGCCTGGCCTCGCATCACTATATAAGGGCTCTAGGTCGAGGCCAGATAGCTTTATGATTAGGTTGGCCAACTCATTAATGGATATGCTCTTGCCAGATGCTATATTGAATACGCTGTATCCCGATTCATAGGTGAGAGCCTTCTCGAAGGCGATACAGACATCCCATACATGGATGAAGTCCCTGGTCTGGAGGCCATCTCCATAGATTATGGGCGGCTCACCCGTAGACACCCTATCTATAAACCGGGATATGACCCCAGCATATCCACCGCTCTGACCAGGGCCATAAACATTAAAAATCCTCAGCACTATTCCATCAATACCATATACCTTGGAATACATCTCTAGGAGCTGCTCACCAAGAACCTTTGAATAACCATATGGAGACAAGGGCCTCAGTGGATGGCCCTCATCTATAGGGAGGTACTCAGGCTCCCCATAAACCGCTGCCGAGCTGGCGAATATAAATTTCTCAACCCCAGCCCTCCTTGCATACTCGAGTGCAGCCGATGTACCACCAACATTATTATCGAAGTAGATCTCTGGCTTAGCCATACTCTCATCAACATCGATATATGCAGCCAGATGGATAAAGTTGGTGAAGCCCTCCTCAAACCTCCACCCTGGTAGATTCCTAACATCAACCTTAAGCACATCTAACCCAGATTCACGGAGCATATCTAGGATATATCTATTGGGCCTAGAGAAGTTATCGATACCAACCACATCATAGCCCCTATCAACAAGATATTTATATAGATGCCCCCCAATGAAGCCAGCCGCCCCAGACAACAGTATCCTCACACCAAGCACCCCATAGCCACAGGGAGACAAGACATCACAAACCTAATCCACATAGACACAGACCATTTAACATCTACTCATAGTAGCTCTTATCCGTCAGATTCAACATTAATTCCCTGAGCCTCAATACCTCCTCCTTAACCCTAGGGTCACCCACCTCAGCAGCCCTCTTATCATTAGACTCGAGGACGAACTCGAAGAGCTTAGAAGGATAAACATTATTCAATATACCCACATTCGGTATGAGACAATGGCCACCTATATAGTCAGGATAATATACGGGTCGATCCCCCAATACACTATGGACCTCAGCCACGAACTCCGCTATGACACCAAGGTCTGCACCATATCTACCAGCAATCCTATGGATCTCCTGCCAAGATGCAATCATAATAGCCCTATACACAGTCTCCCAGAGCTTCGCCAACTCCAGCGACTCAACCGGGGCCTCGGCCACCCTAACGTTGAAGCCTAGATTAGACATATGCATAGCCACGGTATCAGCTTCACTAGCCGGGAGAACAGATACCCATTTACGCCAGAATCGGAGGTGGCGCTTCATCCTAGGATGCCTACCCCTAACCGGGCTAAATGCAGTAGTTAAGCCCGACGCATCATAAACCTTCCGAGTAGTCCCAGGGGCAACTGTAGAATGTATAACCACGATAGACGGAGAGAAGTCTCTAATGTATCTCAATACAATATCCACGAAACCCTCGCTATAGGGAATAGCTATATGGAGATAATCTATACCACGGGGAATCGATTCCAGTGAATCGACGCTTTTAGAAGGATCTATATCATAGCCATATACATCGTATACACCAGCCTCGGCAGCCAACTCATAGAGAGGCCTACCCACCTCACCCAAACCAACAATGAGAACCGACTCAGGCATAGCCAAGCACCACTAACCAAAATCATAACGAAATTGAATTAATTATATCAATAGATATACTAAATAAACATGAAAAAAGCCAGATATACTGCCAATATTTAACCTAATAATATATCATATGCAGACACCAATTCCAGCTAGGAAAAAATATAGAGATAGATAAGGTAGGGAAGAGACGGAGATACACTAGGTAATACTTAATAAATTAATTGATAGAATTCGTATTACATTGATGTATAGAATCAGAGCATTAATACCCACCCTCGCAGCCATACTAACAATACTTATAATTATAAATGTTGCCGTAGCACCAATAG
>WAMZ01000086.1 GCA_015522055.1 Candidatus Geothermarchaeota archaeon | reverse complement strand
GATACATATACACCGATAAACACGACTTTTGCCCAAGTTATGCCCAAGCGGGGGAATATAGCTTTTATAAGCCAGAGCGGGGCGATGTGTACAGCGACTCTGGACTGGGCAGTAGAGAGCTATATAGGATTCTCAAAGGTGGTTAGTATTGGTAATAAAACGTCAACCGATGAGCTTGACTTGATTCAATACCTAGCTGATGACGATGAGACTAAGGCGATCCTCCTGTATGTAGAGTCGATCGATAATGGGCAGGATTTTATTGAGCTCGCTAGGGAGGTAACGCGTAGAAAACCGATACTCGTATTGAAGGGCGGGATAACCGAGGCTGGAGCGAAGGCAGCTATAAGCCATACTGGTGCGTTGGCCGGGAGGTTCGAGGCTTACCAAGCTGCATTCAAGAAAGCTGGTATTATATTGGCGACCGATGTATCACAGTTATTTGACTATGCGGTCGCATTATCTACACAACCAGTGACTAAAGGTGCTGTTGCAGTTATATCGAACGCTGGTGGGCTATGTATATTAACCGCTGATCAGTTAGTCAGGAGGGGGATAAGACTCGCCACATTCAGTGATGATACCATTGAGAGGCTTAGGGCTAGGCTACCCCCGACCGCAGCGATATACAATCCTGTAGATATAGTTGGTGACGGCGATAAAGAGAGATATCTAGATACTTTGGATATTATATTGTCTGACGACCACGTATCCACCGTTATATGCCTACTCGCACCCACGGCCCTAATAGACCCCTATGAATTGGCTGTAGGTATTTCTGAGGCTAAAGAGAGGTACCCGGAGAAGGCGATCATCACAGCCTTCGTGGGTGGCCCATTATTCAGGGAGGCTAAGAGGTACTTGATGGAGGTGGGGATACCCTATATGGATATGACTGTGAGGGCCGTAGATGCTGCATACGCATTATATAAATATAGGGAGATACGTGACAGGAAGCCATGTAGATATGTAACTATACACGATGTAGACCATGAATATGCAGCGAGCATAATACAGAGGGTAAGGATGGATGGTAGGAATGTATTGATGGAGCATGAGGCCAAAGAACTTTTAAAAGCCTATGGAATATCGGTACCGAAATCTTATCTAGCCAAGTCGCCGATCGACGCTGTCTCCGCCGCAGAATACATTGGATATCCTGTTGTGATGAAGGTTGCGTCCCCGGATATACTGCATAAGACTGATATTGGTGGGGTAAGGCTAAACATAGGGGGGCCGGAGGAGGTTGAGGATGCATATGAGGATATTATAGCTAATGCATCTAGACTGGCGCCTAAAGCGAGGCTCTATGGTGTATTGGTTGAGGAGATGGTGGATGTTGGTGTAGAGGCGATCGTCGGGGTAACTATGGACCTTCAGTTTGGGCACCTAATGATGTTCGGCATGGGTGGGGTCTATACAGAACTATTTAGGGACGTCTCATTCTCCGTTCTACCTATTTGTAGGGAGGATGCTGTCGAAATGATTAAAGAGACGAAGCTCTATCATATATTGAGGGGGTATAGAGGACTGGAGCCGATGGATATGGAGAGGACAGTAGACACGCTCCTCAGAATAAATCAGTTGATTAGGGACTTCCCGGAGATCGTTGAACTCGACGTCAATCCATTGTCTATATACCAAGTGGGGAAGGGGGTTAAGGCTCTGGATGTCAAGATAGTCTTGGCTAGGGAGGTGAAATAGTCTTATGGCTAAAAATATATTTGTTACTGGGTCAGGAGCTGTAGGTAAGACCCTACTGATATATGGTCTAATGAATATCCTGATGGAGGAGGGCTATACAGTCAGATATTTCAAGCCTGTATCTAGGGGGATGGATAGGCTAGGCCCAGGAAAATGGGTTGACGATGATGTACTCGCTATGAAGGAGGTGGTTATGGAGAGCTTCGAATTGCAGGATATTTCACCTATAGTTATTAGAGAGAGGTTCCTCGAGTATGGTGTAGGGGGAGATGGGCTTACAGAGCTGATCCTAAAGGCCCATGAAAAAATTGGTGAGGATGCCGACGCCATATTCATCGAGAGTTATGGAGGAATGAATAGCCTTAGCAGCATAGGGCTCTCAGGCTTCGATATATGTAGGTTGACGGGGGCTAAGCTCCTATATATCATAAAGAACGGATATGATGTTGATGTAGATGAGGCTGTATACTGGCTTTCCGAGGCAAGTAAGAGAGGAGTCGAGAAGCTCGGAGTCATTATAAATGGGGTGCCAGTCCATCTATGGGATAGGGTAGATACACTCATTAGAGACTTCCTAAGCAAGTTAGATATTAATCTATATGGCCTGATACCCGATAAAGAAGAGTTCATGGCACCAACATTACTAGATGTAGCCGCTACCCTGGATGCCGAGATACTATGCTGTGACGACCAACTAGACAGGTTCGTGGGAGACGTATTAATTGGTGCCATGAGACCATCATCGGCACTGAAATGGTTGAGGACATCGAGGAACCCACTGGTAATAACTGGTGGCGATAGGACAGAACTCCTACTAACACTACTTGAGAGTGGGGTTACTGGCATAATATTAACTGGAAACCTTTACCCAGCAATAAAGGTTGTTGAGAGGGCCCGCGAAAAGAATATCCCTCTACTCCTAGTAAATACAGATACCTACACCACGGTAGATAGGTTGGGCCGTATACATGGAAGAATCACAGGCCATTCACTCAAACGTAAGAAGGACATTATAATCGAGATGTTGAGGGAACATGTAGATTTGGATAGATTTAAGAAAGATATATTCGGCTAGCCATACACTGTATTGCGAGGATTACCCGCTGGACTCTGCCAGAGTAATAT
>WAMZ01000085.1 GCA_015522055.1 Candidatus Geothermarchaeota archaeon | reverse complement strand
GTATAACGGGGTATTACAGATGGTCTCCATTTGCAGTATATATGAAGAGGAGTGTTTCACCACTGCAAACGAGGTTGTGAGGTTAGGCGGCGTCATAGTATTTCCTACTGATACTGTTTATGGTGTGGGTGGGGATCCCTTCAATATTAATGTTGTTTCTAGGGTGCTTCATCTGAAGAAGAGGGTATCTAAACCCTTCCCGATTCTAGTTTCGAGGCCAGAGTATGCATATAAACTAATCATTAAGAATGATGTTATTGAGGACTTGGCTAGGAGGTATTGGCCGGGAAGTTTGACGATATTGGCCCCGGCTCGAGTAGATATACCGGCTATTTTTGGTAAGAGTTTAGTGGGGGTCAGGGTTACCGGCCACCCTTTATTGAATAAGTTGATAGATATGGTTGGAGGGTATCTTATAGGGACCTCGGCCAATGTCACTGGTATGCCGGCATCTAGAGAGATTGGAGATGCAATAAGGTATTTTGGAAATGGTGTCGACCTATATATCGATGGCGGCCCAACCAAGGATAAGCCATCCACGGTTGTGGAGGTCGGTACATCTTATATACGTGTTTTGAGAAGTGGTTTGTTAGACGTTAATGAGCTAAAAGAGTATTGTGGTAATAAGGGGTTGAGTTATTATGAATAAGTTTAATATTATTGTTACATGCCAAAGAAATAGGGAGTCGGTCGCTATTCATGAGCTTGAATCCATCTTCTTCCTCCTAGGTGATCCGGAGGCGAGGTTCAAGAAGAGTGTTGTGAAGGGGTTGTTGATTGGCTGGACGAGGCTCGATGTCCATTCTCTTTATAAGGAGTTGAGAGAACTTCTCAAGGAGAGGCCCTTCGATTTCAGGAACACAAAGAGATACATACCAGTCGACAAAGTTGTGGATACAGATATTGAGGCTATCAAGAAAGCTGCGTTAGATTTGGCAGAAAATATACCGGCTGAAGCCAAATACAAGATAGAGATTGAGAAGAGATTCAGTGAGTTAAGCTCAAGGGACATCATAGATGCCATTGCGCCCCATATAGCTAGGAAGGTCTCGCTGGAAGAGCCTGACTATATACTGCTTATCGAGATAATAGGTAATCGGACCGGTGTCTCACTTATACGTCCCGAGGAAATTTTTAGTGTGGATAAAGAACTATTCGGGGGCGCATAGCCACCTTGCCTAGGGTGATAATCCAAACATGTTTAAAATAGGCTTCATAGTTAATCCATACTCGGGTTTAGGTGGAGAGATCGGGTTGAAAGGTAGCGATGGAGTTAGGGAACTCCTCCAAACCATCAATTTAGATTCTAGTCGGGCTGTACAGAGGGCATCCATGTTCATAAATGCATTAGTCTCTCTGGGAACCTCCACGAAAAATATGCAAATATACACTATGAGGGGCTATATGGGTGAAAAAACTGTAAATAATCCATCAATAAAAGTATCTGTCTTAAATTATCCGGATGTTGAGCCAACTATATCCATGCACACCGTTTTGTCGGTTAAGTATCTATATGAAAGCGGTGTGGATGTTCTGGTATTTGTGGGGGGTGATGGGACAGCCAGGGACATATACATAGGGCTGAAACACTATGGTGGTCTGGATTTGCCTGTCCTGGGTGTACCCTCTGGGGTGAAGATGTTCAGCGGGGTGTTTTCTAATCGACCCTCGGATGCTGCAAGACTCATCAACATGTATATGGGGGGAGAGGCGGATCTGGTCGATGGTGAGGTCCTTGACGTAGATGAATATGCATATAGGGGTGATGAACTTAAATTGAAGTATTTCGGCAGTCTCAAAGTAATATCTGGTGGAAGTTTCCTACAGCCTAGTAAAGATATATCCGCTTCTGGTGGAGAGGAGGAAAAGGTGGCTATTGCTAAATATGTAGTCGAGAATATGGAGGATGACGCGGTCTATATATTGGGGCCGGGGTCCACCGTCAAGGCTGTTGCGGATGTATTGGGTGTCTCTAAGACATTATTAGGGGTAGATGTATACTGTAAAAAGTATTATATGAAGGATGTTGCTGAGCCCGACTTATGGCGATTGGTTAACCGAGAGGATAAGGTTTATCTAATATTATCCCCTATTGGGAGGCAGGGCTTTATCCTCGGTAGGGGGAATCTTCAGATAAGCCCACGGGTTCTCAGGAAAATCGGTAAAGGAAATATTCTTGTTCTTGCTACTAGGCAGAAGTTATCGGGGCTTGAAGGAGGTGTTCTAAGGATAGATACTGGTGACCCCGAGTTGGATGATGAGTTGAGAGGCTTCTATAAGGTGATTGTAGGGTATAGGGAATATCGGTATGTCAAGGCTTTATGAATAATTACTTCCGCTCCTTCTCAACACTTAATTTAAATATAGCCATACTTGCCAATTCATCCAGATCACTCTTCATTGGTATATCTAACTCCTCCCATGGTAAATCGATTTTTTCCTTAGAGATTATGATTAATGCTTTGTCTTCATCTGCCTCAAGTAGTCTAGTTATCTTGCTTATTTGGCTCTCCCGGAATAGGAAGGCCGCATACCGCAAGTGTCTATTCCTTATCCACTTCTTGATATACAGGGTATCAATGTAATGGTATAGTGCTGTGACCAATTGTCTATAGCTCCTAATATACCTCTTAGGTATAGATAGACATATAACGTATTCGTCTTTACACAATTTGCTCAAATCAGCATTAATAGGTAGGTTGTAGACGGCTATATAGTATCCAAGTATATCTTCCCTGATCATTCTTTATATCCCAAGAACCTATTCAGAATCTCAACTAAATCTTTATTGGACTCCACTTCCCTCTTAAATTTATTCCAACTCTCGATCTTGAATAGTTGTTGCGCCGTCTCAATGAACTCCCATGGGAAGATTATCCATGCATCGGTCTTCTGGGAGTAGAAGTCTATCTTAGCCTTATTCCAAGGCTTTACATAGATGACGGCCGTATAAACATTCTTTGCACCTTTCTCTAAGAGATGTAGTCTAACAGCCTCTAAGGTCTCACCCGTATCCGCCACATCATCGACCAAAAGTATATTCTTTCCCTTAAGCTCCTCCTCAGGGATGCTCGTATAGATTATCGGCTTCTCCATCCTAACATTCGGCCCGGAGTAGAATCCAGCCGCCACTATCTTAATATCAGGTATGAGGAGTAGGTCGCTCAAGAATCTAGCCGGGATCAACCCTCCCCTAGATATGCCCACGATAGTATCTATCTTCAAGTCTCTATTCTTGATCTCGGTAGCTATATCGATCAGATAGTTGTAAATCTGGTTGAGGGTTGGGAGAATAAAGGTTAATTCGCCCATTCGACTAACCTCCATGAGTATAATTAATAATTACTACTTTGTCACCTGGTGATATATTTGTTTCTAACCCATCAAGTGTATTTATCTCCCTACCATTAACTAGAATTAGGTTCTGGCTATCCATATTCTCAATAACCTCCTGTAACCCCATCTCCTTAGCAACACCTAGATACCTTTTCATAAAGTATTGGTGAAGATCCCTAATCGTCTTTACCTTGTTCGAAGGGATATTAACTTCTTCACCCGTTACTGCTGATAGTGGCCCCTTAACCTTGACCACTATGTATTGCTTTGTATACGTCCTCTTCATAAAATCTCTCACCGACAAATATATTATTACCAAGATACTCAATCTTAAGACCTGAGAGGAATTTAAGTGCTTTATCCAAATTAGTGTTAATTAGATAATCGACCGGCATATTTATTCCTATGAGCCTATATGGTATCACATGCCGTGTCGTCTTCGGGGGCAAATACAAGTTTTTCTTAAATATATCAATAATCTCTCTTTTGCAAATCACTCTATAAGATAGAACAAGCACTCCTTTGAGACCTTCTTTAAACATTTTCCCAATATTCTTCTCATCTATATATGAAGGTTGTCTATTCAGTATGGTTGATACCTTCTCCTCAAAACCCTTGAGTAAATCTAGGAGACTAATAATATCAAGCTGTTTATTATATCTATAGACGAGCCACTCCTCTCCATCATTATACATTAGTTCTATGGGGGTCTCGTGCTTCAGATCCATCTCCTCAATCTTATCCACCTCTATCCGGTCTCCATATTCTCTCCTCAATTCATTTCCCACATTTAAAAACTCTTTTTCGCCGACCCCCTCATATACTCTAATCCATCTATATAGCTTAACCCCCTCCGATAGGTAGTCAAGAGGTATCACTGGAATGTAATCTATACCTAGGTTTCTAAGGGCGCTCCACCTATGTGTTCCATCTATTATCAATCCCAACTTTGTATCTGCAATAATCGGGTCCATAAGAATTCCATCCTCCTTGATAGATTGGGTTATTCTTCTTCCCAATTCCTCGATAATCATCTCATGGGGTCTCAAAGAATCTACAGAAGTAAGTTCTATAACCAATTCCCTATCCATATAACTATAGGATACTACCCTCTGACTCATCATAATTATAAATAATTTAAACTATGAATTAAAGAATGAATTAATATACGCTTGAATTCGTTAATTATTTTATCAAACCAGTGTCTGGTGCTTGAGTAATGTATATTGATTATAGTGACCGGAAGGAATTGGGGCACACAGGTGAGAAAATATCGGCCATTGGCCTCGGCACTTGGAATATAAGGGATAGTGACAATATGGTTGAGGCTATAGTCAAGGCGGTTGAGTTGGGTTTAGATATGGTTGATACTGCCGAGATGTATGGTGACGGATCTGCCGAGGAGACTGTTGGTAGGGCTATACGGTTGGTCGGTAGAGATAATATTTTCATTACGACTAAGATTATGCCGGATAGGTTCAGAGATGAGCATTTGGTTTTTAGGGCTGTAGAGGCATCCTTAAAGAGACTGGGGATTAAAGAGGCCGATTTAATCCTTGTTCACTGGCCTGTAGAGGATATATCCGTGGCTAGGATGATGAAGATAATGGAGAAGGTTGCTGATAAGGGATATACACGATATATTGGTGTAAGTAATTTCCAAGTGGACCACTTAGAGGAGGCTTTGGTGAATCTAAGTAAGTATGATATAGTGGTTAATCAAGTTAGGTATAGTGTATTGGATAAGTCTATCGAGGATCGCCTCCTACCCTATATGATCCGTAATAAAATTACTGTGCAGGCATACACTCCTTTAGAACGGGGTAGAGTTGTTAATAACAAGGTGCTTATCAAGATGGGTAGAAAGTATGCCAAGACGAGTGTCCAGGTTGCGTTGAACTATCTCATATCTCATCAGTATGTTACTACCATACCCAAGACAGAGCGTGTAGATAGGGTTATTGAATATAAGGGTGCCCTGGGTTGGAGATTGAGCGAGGAAGACCTACTGAGACTGAAGAGACTATAGAATATTATTCTACACATATTAATCTCCTCTGCCTATTTATGTGGAGGTAGTTGCTTATGGGGGTCGTTTTCTCGGTTTTTGGATTGGGTAGAGCCGGGTTACCGTTAGCAGCATACATATCCTCCAAGGGATATAAAGTAATTGGAATCGATCCGAATAAACGCATAGTGGATATGGTTAATAAGGGAGTTAACCCTTATCCGGATGAACCGGGTCTAGACGAGCTCATCGAGAAGCTGGGGGGAAAGGAATTAATTGCCTCAACATCTTATAAAGATGCAGCGGAAGCTAATGTTCACATCATAATTGTTCCCCTAGGTCTAGACGAGGAAAAGAGACCTGTATATAAGTATTTGGAGGCGGCTGTGAGAAATGTAGGGAAGATCCTTAAGAAGGGCGACTTGGTTGTTATAGAGACTACCGTCCCTCCATTCACGACCGAGAGGCTTGTCAAGGATTGGCTGGAGGAGGAGAGTGGTCTTAAGCTGGGCGAATATTATCTAGCCCACTCTCCTGAACGCATCATAACTGGCAAGGTTTTCGAGGTGTTAGAGACATATCCAAAGGTTGTGGGCGGTGTCGATAAAGCCAGTGGGGAATATGCATACAAGATATATAAATTATTCATTAAGGATATCCATCTGGTCTCGTCGGCGAGGGTTGCCGAGATAACCAAGTTGATGGAGGGTATATATAGAGATGTGAACATCGCTTTGGCCAACCTCTTTTATATGATGTGTGAGGAACTAGGTATAGACTTCTTTGAGGCCCGGGAACACGCCAACCACCACAAACATACACATATTCTCCTTCCATCGACGGGTGTGGGTGGACACTGCATACCTGTCTATCCATGGTTCATAATCAACGAGTTTACTAGTAGGGGTCAGGAAGGCTTGGTCAAGCTTCTTCTAGAATCTAGGAGGATAAATGATGGGATGGTTGAATACTGGGCCGACAAGATTGAGGAGTATATCGGATCTAGTTCAGATAATCCAAATAAAATGAAAATCTGTATAAAGGGCATCGCATTCAAGCCAGGTGTATCAATAATATCGGGGAGTAGGAACATCGTATTAGCTAAGACACTGATGGATAGGGGGCTGGATGTATATGTATATGATGATAATATCAGTAAGGAGGTGGTTGAATCAATGGGCTTGAGATGGTTGGAGCCAGCCAAGGCCGACGTCGTCTTCGATACAGCTTCCCTAAAGATCTATAGAAATAAGGTTTAAAGGTAACCTAGGCTTCGAAGTCTTCTCTTGATCTCCTCTTCCTCTTCAGGAGTGTATACAGTCTCTTCCTCCTCCCCCAGGGCCTCTTTTATTATGAACTCTAGTAGTTCCTCCACACTACCGAACTCGCCTTGACTCTCTTCAACAGTCTTCTTCAGCAATTCATAAGCTTCCTTCGATATCTCTATCTTTACTTTATCCATATTCACCCACCTTAGATATACAAATTAAGAATTAAAATACTAATGAGTTGATTAAAAGTTTATTAACGTTTAATTATATATAATTAAACCATGACCACAGGAAAGTATACTACTGTCTCTATACCGAAGTCGTTATATAACAGGATCAAGAAGTTGGTTGAGGAAACCGGGTTCAAATCTGTATCTGACTATGTTACCTATGTCCTGAGGGAAGTAGTCGCTATGCATGAGTCGGAGAAGTATGAGGAGCCATTTGGTGAGAAGGATCTTGAAGAGATTAAGAAGCGATTGAAGGCCCTGGGATATATCTAAACAATTAATTTAGTTTGGGGTGTGTAGCCATGGTTTCTAGGCCTCATGGAGGTAGATTGGTAGTCAGGGTTGCCAGTGAGAATCGTAGGGAACGCGTCCTAGCTTCTGCAGCTGAGTATATTCAGCTTAAGATAGGTTTAAGAGAGGCCTATGACGTGGAGAACATAGGTTATGGTGTATATAGTCCACTCGATGGATTCATGGTTTCCGAGGACTTGGAACATGTCCTGCTTGATATGCGTCTGTCAAGCGATATTCCGTGGACTATTCCCATCATAGTCTCCGTAACTCAGGAGGAAAAGACTTTCGATGTAGGTGATGAGGTTCTACTCGTTTATGATGGTCATCCGCTCGCGGTTATGCAAGTCGAAGATATCTACAGTTATGATAAGAAGTTATATGTCGAGAAGGTCTTCAAGACGAGTGACCCATCGCATCCAGGTGTGTATAATGTACTTAGGGAGATGGGAGAGTATCTTGTTGGTGGTAGGATAGAGCTCGTGGATACGGTTCCAAATCCATATAGCAAATACTATTTAAGGCCTATAGAGACGCGTGTGCTGTTTAGGGAGCGTGGATGGAGGACAGTTGTTGGTTTCCAGACCAGGAATGCGCCTCATATGGGGCATGAGTATGTCCAGAAGACCGCTTTATCATTCGTGGATGGTATATTTATTAATCCTGTTATTGGTAGGAAGAAGAAGGGAGACTTTAAGGACGAGGTCATTCTTGAGGCATATACGGAGTTGATGAGAAATTATTATCCGCGGGATACGGCTGTGTTAAGTATTGTTAGGTATGAGATGAGGTATGCAGGGCCTAGAGAAGCCATCCACCACGCAATAATGAGGAAGAACTTCGGGTGCACACATTTCATTGTCGGCAGGGACCATGCAGGTGTGGGTGGATTCTATGGCCCCTACGAGGCCCAGGAGATATTCAAAGAGTTTCCCGACCTAGGTGTGACACCTGTTTTCTTCAGGGAGTTCTTCTATTGTAGGAAGTGTGGTGGAATCGTTCATGAGAAAATATGTCCACATGGGGAGGAGCACAGGATTAGGTTCAGCGGTACGTATGTAAGGAATGCTATAAAGAAGAGGGAGGATATCCCACCATACATTATTAGGCCAGAGGTTGCGCGAGTCCTCCTTTCACACCCTGATCCCTTTGTATAGGCGGGTGGTTATATGGCTTGTGATGAGAAGGGGTTTGTGGTTTGGTTGACTGGTCTGCCTGGGAGTGGGAAGTCCACTATAGGTAAGAGGTTGGCCGAGGAGATTAAAGCCCTGGGGCGTAAAGTTGAGTATCTTGATGGAGACTTGGTCAGGCCTTGGTTGAGTCCCGAGGCGGGCTTCACTCGGGAAGATAGGGTTAGACACCTAACGAGGGTTGCTTTTGTATCTCATCTCCTAGCGCGTAATGGAGTTGTGGTTATAGCGGCTTTCGTCTCGCCCTACAGGGATGTTAGGGAGAAGGCGAGGAATGTTATCGGTGACTTCATAGAGGTCTATGTTAAATGTCCCTTGGAGGTATGTATAGAGAGGGATCCCAAGGGCCTCTACAAGAGGGCTCTGGCCGGAGAGATAAAGCATATGACTGGTCTGGACGACCCCTATGAGGAACCCACCAATCCGGAGGTCGTGGTCGACACCTCTAAATCCAGTGTTGAGGAGTGTGTCAATAAAATAATGTCCTTCCTGAGGGAGGCTGGTTATCTATAGGGGGTGTCGAAGCTTGGTTAAGAGACTATTCGTCCTCGGTCTGGATGCGGCGCCTCCATCGCTTCTTTTTGGTCGCTTCATTGAGAAACTTCCTAATTTTAAGCGTTTGCTCGACAACTCCATCTATGGTAGGCTCAAGAGCTGTGATCCTCCGATCACCGTCCCAGCTTGGATGGTAATGTTTACAGGGAGAACGCCTGGGGACTTAGGAATATATGGCTTTAGAAACCGTATAGAGGGAAGATACAATGAGTATACAATTCCCTCGAGCAAAGATGTTAAGTATGTCAAGATATGGGAGTTGATTGCTAGGAGGGGATATAAGTCTGCTGTGGTCGGTGTACCGCCTACCTATCCACCACAACCCCTGAATGGCTGGATGATATCTGGTTTCATGACCCCCAGTGATAAGTCTAGGTTTACCTACCCCCCCAGCCTCAAATATGAAGTCAAATCTTTAGTTGGTAAGTATGTCTTCGATGTGGTTTTTCGGAGGGAGGATCGGGAGGCCGTATATAAGGAATTGGTTGATATGACGGTAAATAGGTTAAAGGTCATCAACCACCTCTTGGATACGAAGCCCTGGAACCTATTTATTTATATGGAGATTGGGATTGATAGAGTTCAACATGCATTTTGGAAGTACTTCGATGAAGAGCATCCTAGACATACGCCTCATAAGGAGTTCGGCAATGCCATACTAAATTATTATAAGTTGCTGGACGATTGGTTGGGAACTTTTCTCCAGAGGTTTGGGGAGAATACCGCCATTATGGTCGTCTCTGATCATGGGGCCAAATATATGAAGGGAGCTTTCGCTGTGAATGACTGGCTTATCGAGAAGGGGTATATGGTCTTGAAGGATGGTGTAGAGCCCGGTACAAGGATATCGGAGGCACCGGTGGATTGGAATAATACATACGTTTGGGGTTGGGGAGGATACTATTCAAGGATCTTCTTCAATGTTGAGGGAAGAGAGGAGAATGGGATTATATCCCGTGAGGAATATCCCGATTTCGTGAAACAGTTCATCAAAGATATCATGTCTATCCGTGGACCTAAGGGAGAAGTATGGAGGAATGTTGTCCATGTACCTAGTGAATTATATAGCAAGGTTAACGGTAGCCCCCCAGACCTCATGGTCTATTTCGACGATTTATATTGGAGGTCCGCTGGGACACTCGGTTACGATAATTATTATCTGCCTGAGAATGATACAGGTCCCGATGACTCGGTACACGATTATTATGGTGTATATGTGTATAGTGAGCCGGGTATAAGGGAGCGGGGGCAATCTAAGGACCTATCCATATATGATATCTATCCTACCATAGCGGAGTTCTTCGGCTTCTCAGTAGATGAGTTGTCAGGACTCTATGGCGAAAGCTTCTTGAATGAGGTTAGGTAGTTGCACCTAATTCTCCTTTATGTATATCCTGAGCCACTCCTCTAGGAAAAGAATTCTCCAGAATACTCTTGCATATTCGTCTCCAAGCCTTCCTCTGCAGAACTCCTCAAACTTCTTGTTTAATGTGTCTCTATTTATGATGCCTAACTTAGATACTAGTGGGTCCTTAAACTTATCTTTAATAAAAGGTTCAAGGTCTCTAAGCCACTTGGCTTCAGGCACCTCAAATCCAATCTTTGTTCTTCTAAGCCTAACCTCATCGGGTAGTAGACCTTTAAGCATCTCTCTATGAATATACTTTGTCCATCCCTTGTATATGCATGCCTCCTCCGGCACCTTCATCATGAACTCAGCCAATACATGGTTTACGTAAGGCACCCTGATCTCTAGGCTGAACGCCATACTATTCCTATCTTCATATCTTAGGATCTCATGGAGCCTGCCTCCAGTTAAGTCATTTAGGAGGGCTTCCTTCAGATTATTTGCCTTCGGACTCTTCATCTTTAATTCGGTCTCTTCAACAGCCGATCTGATTTCGTCGGATAATAGTTCAAGGATGAGTCTCTTTCTTCTGCCAGTATATACCTTTAGGCCCAACTTGAATTTACTGAGTATGAGGTCCTTGAGCCTGAAAGCCTCCGTGAAAAACTTCAAGAAGGCTCCCCTCTTTAACAAGCCTTTTAGATATACCGGTATGTATGCATGGTATCCAGCGAGTAGTTCGTCGCCGCCCTGACCATCCAAGAGTACTTTGACGTATTTGGATGCCTCTTTAACTACACACCAATGTGAGAAGACACTCGGCCCCTCCGGAGGCTCCTCCTGATAATAAATAAATTTCTCGAGGTCTTTAGCCACATCCTCTGCATCGGGTTTGATGCCGACCAGATCTATATTAAAGTGTTTAACTAAAATATCCACGTATTTACCTTCCCCTATCTTGGGGTCATCAATTATACTCGAAAACGAATACAACTTAACAGGGTCTATGCCTCTTTCCCTAACCCTCCCTCCTCTAATGAGGTCTAGAGAGACGGCAATTAATCCGCTGGAGTCTATTCCTCCACTTATAGCGAATCCTAGTGGGACATCTGTTCTAAGATGTATCTTTATTGAGTCATAGAATATATCGCGCCATCTACTCACGATTCTTCCTATATCGTGATCAATTTTGGAGTCCTCTATAGAGAGGTTCCAATATCTATTTATAGTCATCTCCCCCTCTCTTAGGATGAAGTAGTGGCCTGGCTTGATCTGGTAAATATCGTTGAAGAAGGTCTCCTCATCTATTATTCTAGTAAAGGTCAGGTATTCATATATCTTCTTCATGTTTGGCTTGAATCTAACTATGGGCTTGAAACTCTTTATCTCGGATGCAAAATAATATACACCATTACTCTCGGTATAGAATAGAGGCTTTATACCGAATCTATCCCTAGCCCCATAAAGAATATTTTTCTCCTTATCATATATGAGGAATGCGTACATTCCAATAAATTTAGATAATGCTTTCTCAAGCCCCCACTCGATCACACTATATAGTATGACTTCAGTATCGGTATCGCTCTTAAACTCATATTTAGACTCCAGTTCTTTCCTAATCTCCCTATAGTTATATAGTTCCCCATTATACACTATTGAGTACCTATTATCTTTACTTACCATTGGTTGATGCCCCTTTGGGGATGGATCTATAATGGATAGGCGTCTATTCCCTAGACCCACTCTCAAGTCGCCCGCTTCATCTATATATCTCAAATGGTTGAAATCGTCTACTGTGTCGTCTCCTCTACACTCTATTACCTCACCTTCCAAATTATATATCACATATCCCTCATCATCCGGTCCTCTATGCCTAATTAACCTATTCATCTCATGAAGTATAGAGGCGTGTACCGTCATGGTGCCTGTCGAGTATATCCCGGTTATGCCACACAAACCCGTATACACCTCGGTTATCATACATTTACAATCTTAAACTTACTTCATCCCGAATCTTCTTAACTAATTTTCTAGTATCTTCATCTATTAAGTATATAACCACCACATATACTACTAGGGCTATGATGGCAGAGAATCCGATATATAGACTCCTATATTTAGGTATGTAATAGATTGAGGCTATTGCTATGGCGGTTGCCAACAAATATTTCCCTATCCTATTCAAGAGCAAACGCTTTTCAACCATCTTTACGGTTTTTATACCGATAAGTACAAACAGTGTAGCCGATGCTATCAGGTGTGAGAATGCTAAGCCAACATTACCATAGTTCCCGTATAAAAATATTATTGCAAGCGCCTCTAAAGCCAAGGATATGTATAAAGATACAACAAGCTTCATCATCTCACTTCTAACCAACCTTTTAACATCTATAGTGTAGTCTGCATCAACATCTCCCAAACCAATTATGCTTCTCCGCCCCACAAGGTTAAATAGACTGATGAATGTTGAGGTAGCTAGGATTATTAGGGGTATCTGGGCGTCAGTATACTTGTTCCAGCCGAAAAGATACACTACTTCCTTAGGATATACTATTAATCCCATTGTTACGGGAATAGCGACCAACAACATTAAGTCCAAAACGTTGTATATGCTTTTCTCGGGGTCTCGCCCCTTTAGGAGTGCTGGTACTAAGGCTATGGATATAGCTCCGGCAAACTGGATGAATCTCGAGGCTCTAAACGCCATATTATAAGAAGGTAGTTGATTAACGGCCTCCATCCACCCCAAAACTATTAATTGGATGTTGATCAACAGAACATTAGCCAGTGATAAGAGGATAGGATACCACGCCCCCTTGGTCCACTCCCTAACTAGACTGAAATCAATCTTGTCTTCTATATCCTCCCTATTTATCCTGAATAATGCTATAGATACAATCAAGTTGCCTATAACGAGGGTTATTAATGCGCCTGTTAAACCTAGATAGTTGATTAACGGTATCCCGACAATGATCTTTAAGATGGAGTTAAGTATAGGGTCGATTCCCAGTAGGTGAGGGCGGAGCATCGCTGTAGTTCTGACCAACGAACCATATAGGTATGAGATAATAATATATATTACCGATAGTATGCTCACCATGATAAAGGCATCACCATAGATGCCGGGTTGTCTATAAATTAACATTAATAGGGCTGTGGCTGTAGGTAGGGAGACGATGAGGTTGGCAATCATCAGCGTTTTTAAACACTTCTTTCCTCGAGCCATCATTCGGCCTGCCCAGAAGTTGTACCCTGTCTTGAATACGTCAACGGCCATCCAAAGGCTCAGAATATATCCATAAAGGCCATAGTCTAGTTTAGGTAGGGCCCTAGCCACATAGATGGTATATAGGACTGTAATTAGGTAGGAGAGTAGTTGAGCGGTGAAATAGTAGAGACCTGCCCTCCTCACTCTAATACTGGACAAGCTTTATTTCACCCTCCGTGTATTCCTCCAGAGTAGTGTGAGAACCCCCACGATAGACTTCCCATCCACAATATCCTTATAAAGCATCTCTTTCAATTCACTTATCTTCACTACTTCGGTTCTTATTACTTCATCCTCTTCTGGCTCCTCACCTACGTACTTTAATCCACTAGCTATATACAAGTGCATGTATTCATCACTATATCCGGGTGAGACATAGAATGAGCCCACATACTCCAATTTAGAGGCCTCATACCCAGTCTCTTCAATCAACTCTCTCCTGGCCGCCGCCTCCTTATCCTCCCCCTCATCCACCCTTCCCGCAGGCAGCTCAAATATCCATCTATTAATCGAGGAACGATACTGCTTAAGAAAAATTATCTCATCTTCACTCAAAAGAGGAACTATGACCACCGATTCCCCAAACTTGACTAAATCAGTATTTACACGCTTATCATCTATCTGTAGAACCCTATTATACAGCTTAATCCTCCTACCTTCACAGAGAAGCTCGTCCTTCACCACTCTAATCTCCATTCCCTATATCAACCCCAATCCCGAGGGAATCCTACTCACGAGTAATTATGATATTATAAAAAGATAATTCGTGTAAATATATTTAGCTTAGGTGCATCATTGGGGTGTAAAATTTGGATATCGATTGTGAGAGTCTGATCACTGGTTTTAAGGGTAGGAGGCTGCTGTTGGCTGCCCACTGGGACGTGGATGGCATATGCTCAGTAGTAAAAATGCGCCGAATCCTAGATGTCAAGCATCGCTTCTATACTCCTCCCATAGGGATCTATGATATTCCGTGGGAAGAATTGACTGGGTTCGATGGATATGATTATATCGTTGTCATGGATATGGCTCTACCCAAGAATACTATAGACCGCCTTGATAATCTGGCTATTAATAGGGCGATAGTAATTGATCACCACTATCATCCAGAGAAAGGCAACGCAATTTATATTGATTACCCTATGGAGAATGGAGACAACTTCTATTCAAATACGTTGTTGATGGATGACTTCTTCCATTTGGAACACGATATACTTACCGTCCTAGGTATAGTAGGAGATTATTATACCAAGGTTAAGGGGCTTGAGATTTATAAGTTGGTTGAACAGATAAGCAGTAAACACGACCTAACCTTCGAGGATACTTATAGGCTGACTCTCCTCATCGACGCCAATCACCTGACTAATGATCGAGAAGCCGTATATAAGGCGGCCGAGGTTCTCGAAGATAATCTGGATAGCCTTAAGACCCTTCTTAATTACGATGAATGGGTTGGGAGACTCGATGCTGTAGAGGGGGAGATCAATGGGGTGGTTGGTGAAGCTGCCCCCTCAAACGACGTGATATTCCATAGATTCAATTCAAGATATTATATAATATCTAAGGTGGGTAGAAAGCTGACCGAGTTGTACCCAGGTAAAACCATTTTCCTACATAATACCGGGTTTAGTGAGGAGTATGACCAACTATATATACGTGTCTCTAATGACAGAGATCTCCTTCCCTTAATTGAAGAGGGTCTCAGGAGAGGCTTCATCTGCGGAGGGAAGTCTAATGTCGCTGGTTTCCTCGTCCCTAAGCGTGAAGTCCGGGACTTTATAGGATATGTCTGGGCATGGTTGGAGAAATAGCACTTTAAGATTAGAAGCCTCTCTTTTAAAAACTGGTGTTTACTAATATCTCCTCCATAGTCATATTATTTATTTTTAGGTGTTGTATATGCATAAAGAACTTCCTCCTGGATATATGGATAGGATAGCATATCCAGTGATCCCGGCCTTCATCGTAGCTGGCACTAAAGAGCGTGTGGGTGGGATGTTAGCGGCTTGGTGGACCCAACTATCATTCAATCCCTTCCTGATGGGTGTGGCCGTAGCCCCTGAGAGATACACCTATAGATTGTTAATTGAAGCAGGCAAATTTTCACTTAATGTGGTTGATTTTAAGTACGTTGATGTAATGCCCTACATTGGGGATGTATCGGAGAGATTCCTAAAAAATAAGATAAGCAAAGCAGGCTTCAAGGTTGAATGGGACGAGGAATTCGGGATACCATACATAGGTGAGGCTCGGGGCTATATGCTCCTAAAACTCATCGACAGGAGAAAGTATGGCGACCACGACCTATTCGTGGGGGAGGTATTGAAGGCATATGCAGATGAGACCTTCGTAGACGGTAGATGGGACCTATCGAGATACAAACCCCTAATGTACATGGGTAGGACTAAGAGACCAGCTAAAGTAAAAAGAATTTATGTCACGTTTAGGGAAGCAGAGATTAAAGAGGTAGAGTTCGCCGGAGGCCCCCTAAAGAAATACTCCAGTATGCGGTATGGAGTATTGAATGAGTTGAGGGCATTGTTGAAGAAGGTGGGGAGCCTAGATAACGAGGTTTTCCGCCGTGGCGCCATAAAGATCTTGGGTAAGTATGGATTGGATGAGGAAGATCTGAAGTACTATATTGAGGAATTAAGTAGGGGTCTCTAGGGATGTCTAGTTGAATCCCCTAGATACAATCAGCCAGTAATATTAATTATATCGGGTATATAATTTTAGTTTCTGGTCTTATGGATGATTGAAGAGACCCTAGTCATAATGCTGCTTGCCCTAGT
>WAMZ01000084.1 GCA_015522055.1 Candidatus Geothermarchaeota archaeon | reverse complement strand
ATATTGGATATAGGCTTATTCTCGATTATATCAGCGGGATACCTATCCTTTATCTTTCCACAGTTGTCGGGTGTACTGACTATAAACCTGTTGGGTATGAATATTGGGCTGTCGAAGATTGGATTGACAGCCCTTGTTCTAGTAATCTTCCTGATATTTATTAATCTATTAGGTATAAAAGAGTCTAGTAGATTTAATGAGATTCTAGTGTTACTAACTCTATCAACGGAGATACTCATACTGGTTACAGCTTTTCTCCTAGCATTTAAACCTGAACTATTCATAGATCAACTAACTATATTTGGGTCACCTATTAGGGAGCCACATGTATTTTATACTGGTTTGCTACCGACTAATGAGGAGAACTTTATATATGCCGTTACATTGGCTATGAGTAGTTTTATAGGTATAGAGTCTATCGCCCAGGCGGCTGAGGAGACTAGGAATCCCTGGAAATATATTCCTAGGTCCTTCAAATATGCAATAGTGTCAGTAGTATTCTTCACATTGTCCTTCTCTATTCTCGGGCTAGGCGTTATGGGCTGGGAGGGTCTCTCCGATGCAATTTATAATCCTATAGCTGCTATAACGGCTGAGGTCCCCGTAATAGGTCCATATATGGCGAGTGGCGTGGCTGTTGTCGCTTTTCTCATTACCTTGGTGTCAACCAATACAGGTGTTATTGGGGTATCTAGGGTTTCATACAGTATGTCTAAATTTAGGCTTATTCCCAGGATGTTTAGCCGTTTACATAGGGTTAGGGCGGTTCCATACCTCAGTATAATATTTTTCGGTATAATAGGGGGGCTCTTGGCGCTTACTGGGGATTTGGAGATGGTTGCTGGTCTATATAACTTTGGTGCTTTACTTAGCTATATGCTTGTTAACTATAGTCATATCAAGATACGTATGGTGGATAAGGAGTCTTATAGGCATTGGAAGACACCTCTAAATGTAAATATAGGTGGTCATGAGATCAGCCTTGTAGCCATATTAGGCCTTATCTCCACCTCGACGCTATTTACCCTTGTCGTTATATATCATCCGTTGGGTAGGATTCTTGGGTTTGCTTGGGTTATCGTTGGCTTCATGCTATTCATTGGGTATAGGAAGTATATGAGGAGGGGTGTTAGGGAGAGGCTGTCTAGTAAGCTGTTGAAGCCTGTCATTACTAGGCTTAGGACTATTGTTGTTGTTCCCTCCGTATCTCAGCCCCACAAGATATACAGAACTATATACAATAATCTTGAGGATATACATGAAATTATTCTTGTTAGTAGGGTGGATGTCCCACCGCATTATACTAGGGACCTGATGATCAATTGGCATGATGTCTATAGGATGAAGTCTGAGGTGGAGTCATATCTTGAATCGATATGCATATTACTGAGGGCTTCTGGCTATAAATGCAGTTATTATTGTGTCGTAGGTCCTGAGGAGAGCCTAATTAGATTTATAGATGAGTATAATCCCGATGCTGTCGTTCTTATTAGTGGTAAGAAGCCTCGTAGTAAGGGGAAGCGTAGAGAGCTTATTAGCATAAATAAGAATGTAAGTATTATGTATCTATATATTCCTGAGATGGGTGAGGAGTTTGAGGGCTATAGTTGAGATAGTTGTGGAGCCTAAGAAGCTCGCCGATGTTTGCCGGAAAGTTGCGAAGATACCTGAGGCAGTTAAAGTATATGAGATTACTGGTGAGTTCGATGTTTTGGTTGAGCTTGAGGTTGATAGTATCGTGACACTAAGAGAGATTCTTAGAGATAAGATTCTGAAGATAGATGGGGTTAAGACTACTCATAGTAGCCTGGTCCTGGGTGAGTGGAAGTAGTGGTTAGAAATATATTGATCCCGGTAGGTCCATATACCGAGCCGGATCCCCTGCTCAAGATTATTGATTTGGTGAGTGGGATATCTGGGGCTATAATAACTTTACTTGGTGTCATCACGATGCCTGCAGTTACAGCTATAAATGAGGATGAGGTTAGGGAGTTGAAGCAGTATCAGGAGTTGTCAAGCCACCTCGATTATGTTGAGAGGCTGTTTGTTGATGTAGGTCTGAGGAATGTTAAGAAGAAGATTATAGTCTCACGTGATGTACCCACTGCTATTATTGAGGAGGTGGCGGCGGGGGACTATGACCTACTCGTCTTGGCTAAGAGGAGGAAGCCTCCACTCGTGGTTAGAAGGAGTGTCAGTAAATCAGTTATTCCTAAGGTATCTATACCAGTACTTGTACTCACTATGGATTGATTATGTCGACGCTGAATTCACTGTCGAGTCTATATCTTAAGGCGTTGCTAAATAGTTTTAAGGATGGTTTTGATGAGACAGTTGGTAAGTTTGGTCTAGTTAGGAGTGAGTTTAGGGAGATATATGATAGGCTTGGTGGAAGGCTGGTTGATAAGGATTTCCGTGAGGAGATTATAGAGATACTGTTGTATCGTGGTGAATCTCCTGAGGATATAGCTGAACTAATTGAGTGGCAAGACTTTGAGTATCTCGTATATAGGTTCCTTGAGGCTAGGGGCTTTAGGGTGTTTAGGGGGGTAAGGATTCCTAGAACTAGGTATGAGGTTGACTTGGTTGCCTTCGGCGGCCCACTGGATTCATGTTTGGTTGTCGAGTGTAAAAGATGGGGTAGGATACCATCTCCATCTCAGTTGAGAAGGATAGTTGATGCTTTGGTTATGAAGGCTACCGCCTTAAAGAGTTTATATGCTGATGAGTGTAGTAGAATGGTGCCGATGGTTGTCACGCTTAGGAAGGGAAAACAGGTATATGTCGATTATGTACCTATTATACCAATTAATTTTCTAAGGAATTTTCTTGGTGAGCTTACCGGCCTAATGCTTGATGGGGGTGTTAGGGTTATCTAGCTAGAACCTCTTTTACCCTCTCCTGCCTAACCTTCTCGAGTATATTGAATCCACATTCTGGGCATTGTAGGTAGCTCATCTCGGATATCTCTCTTGCTGTCGATACCTTCCCGCATTTCAGGCATCTAAAGCTTATGTCCGTTGTGTATACCCTTATGTTCTTCATTCTCCTCCCCAGGTGATAGTATAATTATAAAGTTAGATACTTAAATATCTTTCATAATTAGTTGTTGTATCTACCTTATTGACTGGTCTGATGGTTGGAGGAGTATACGGCTATGCGTATAGCTGTCTTTCTATCTACTAGGGAGGATGTGGTGACTTTTTCACCTATATACTGGGTTTTGAGGAGATTGGGTCATAGGGTATATCTATATGACTTGGGTGTGGAGGCTGGGTGGTTCGAGAAGGGGCTTCAATATCTATCACTGGACTATGATAGACTATCGGGTAGGTTTGATAAGGATATACCTGAGGATATTCTTAAGGCTGAGTTGGAGCGGATGATTGAGAAGACGGATTATGACTATTTTATGTTTATGGGGTATTCGGAGGTATTACTGCCGTATCTTAGGTTCTGCTATGATTACGGAATTAAGACGATTCACATCGGATCTGGATTGAGGAGGTATGACTCATCGGAGACTGATTTGGTGTATCAACTTGTGGATAGATACTCGATGGTCAATCTAACATACTCTCCTATGCATACTGGGAACTTGGTGAGTGAGGGCTTCGACCCCACTAGGGTGGTGTTGATAGGGTATCCATTAATTGATTTGGTTGAGGCTAAGGTTGGTGAGGCGCTTAATAAGTCTACTATTCTCGATGAGATCGGGGTTGGTGAGGGTGAGTATGTCCTGATTATCTTGTGGCGGAGGGGATCATATAGATATATTGATGAGCTCTCAAGGTTTTCGGAAACTACAGGTGAATATCTAGTATGTCCTACGCCTAAGTGGGGGAAGCGGCTATTGATGGGTATGGATAAATATTATACTATTATGGAGAGACACGACATTACCTTCTTGGAGTCGATGGATATACTTGACCATCTAGCGCTTATCATGGGTGCGAAGAGTGTATTGACTGATGCTGAATGGATATATATTGAATCATTGATTCTAAGGAAGCCCGGGGTATTGATGCTTGAAGAGGGCGATAGGCCACTTATCCTCCGTGAGGATGATGTTAACTATGTCTTCTTTGGTGAAGGTTTGGCTGATGAGGTTGCGAGGAGGTATATGGAGATGTCAAGGGTGAATGTTAGGAGGTTGATGGATACATCGTTAATGAAGGAGAGGATAATGGATGTATTAGATAGATTTGAGAATAGATTTGTTAGGAATGAGGTTAGGCTATTTGGCTACAAGGATGATAGGCTGGTTGAGCTTGATAGGGCTGCGGATATACCTTATTCTATAAGAAGGTTTTTGCCATGAGGGTGCTTGTAATATTACCTACTTATAATGAGGCCGGGAATATTATCAGTCTCCTCGATAGGATTGCTTATGTTAGGGGTATGGTGCCTTTCGACCTGGATGTACTTGTAATAGATGATAATAGTCCAGATGGTACGGCTAGGCTAGCTATGGAATACTCGGATTCCAATGAGTGGGTTTATGTGAGGGTGAGGTCTGGGAAGCTTGGCCTGGCCTCAGCTATATATATGGGCCTCAAATATGCTTATCTAAATGGCTACGATTATGCATTGACCATGGATGCGGATATGCAGCATGACCCTATATTCATACCTCGGCTGGTGAGGTATGCCCTTGGTGGATATGACTTGGTTATTGGATCTCGTTATATAGCTGGAGGTGGGATACTGGGCTGGGGTATTGCTAGGCGGATAACAAGTATGGTTGCCAATTTATATGCTAGATATATGCTTTGTATGAAGGTTAGGGACTTGACGAGTGGATATAAATGTTATGGTAGGAGGGCTATGGCACGTATTCTGGCGACTGGTATATCGAGTAGGGGGTATGCAGTCCAGCCTGAGACTGTGTATATCGCTAAACGCGGGGGTCTCCGGATTGGCGAGGCGCCCTTTGTATTTGTAAATAGGAGGGTTGGTAGGTCAAAGATGGGTTTGAGGGTTATTGCAGAGTTTTTGTTGGCCATACCCAGGTTTCTATTATTTGGGTAGCATCCAATTTATATTGGCTATGGTGCAATAGTTTATTTGTATCGGTTCTCTCCGGTGGTGGTGATGCATCCTATAATTAGTTATTTACTCCAGGTTACTGTTGATGTGGGCCAGATACTAGTTATACTTCTAATATTCATAATAGTTATCACCATATTATACAACTCGATTAGGGTTGTCCGTGAGTATGAGCGTGTTGTTGTGTTTAGGTTGGGTAGGGCTATTGGTGTTAAGGGGCCGGGCCTGATATTTCTCATCCCATTTATCGATAGACCTGTCCTAGTAGACTTAAGGGAACGTTTCTTGGAGATCACTAAGCAGACGTGTATAACGAAGGATAATGCCCCTGTAGATATAGATTTCTTAATATATTTCAGGGTATTTGATCCTCTCCAGAGTGTAATTAATGTACAGAATTTTGAGGGTGCTGCTACTGGTATCGCTACGACGACCTTGAGGGCTGTAATAGGTGATATTAATTTGGATGATGTTTTGGCAAAAAGGGAGGAGATTAATAAGATTCTGCGGAGTAAACTTGATGAGGTTACCGAGAGGTGGGGTGTTAAGGTCACTAGTGTTGAGATTAGGGAGATTATGCCGCCTAGGGAGGTTCAGGATGCGATGATTAGGCAGATGAGTGCTGAGCGTAATAGGAGGGCTATGGTTACAGAGGCTAGTGGGAAGAAGGAGTCGGCTATACTTGTAGCTGAGGGTGAGAAGCAGAGCGCCATACTAAAAGCGGAGGGTGAGAGGAGGGCCGCTATTCTGAGGGCGGAGGGGTATGCACAGGCTCTGAAGACCATATTTGATGTTGCTAGAACTTTGGACTCGAAGACGATGGCCCTGCAATACTTGGATATGCTTAAGGAAATTGGGAGGAGTGAGTCGACGAAGTTTGTTGTGCCGATCGAGATGCTGAGCCTGATTGAGGCCATAGGGAAGTTCGTTAGGTCTGCTGAGGAGGGTGGAGAGACATAACCCGCTATTCATTTAAACATAGGGTTATTTATAAATAATATACTTGGGTTAGAAGGATGAGGAATACATCAATCAGATTGATAATCACATTACTAATAACTACATTTTCATTATTGTCTCTGGCGCCTTATATTGATGTTGGGGCTGAAACTAATTCGGGTATCGTCTATGTTGTTGACTTCGAGGCTACGATAGACTCTGGTCTATATGATATTTTGAGTAGGACTATATTACACGCGTCTAAGGATACCGTGGCTATTATATTGGTTGTTAATACTAATGGTGGGTATCTAGTTGCCACTGAGGCTATAGTGGATGAGGTGATAAACTCGAAGATTCCTATATATGTGTTTGTTCCTCCTGGTGGTAGGGCTTTCTCGGCTGGTGCATATATAGGTGTAGCTTCATATAGACTGGTTATGGCCCCTGGTAGTGTAATTGGCTCAGCTGAGCCTAGGTCGGTGGGTGGTACTGGTACCGATCCGAAGATTGTGAATGCTATGGCTGAGTGGATGGAGTCTCTAGCGATGGTTAGGGGGAGGAACGCAAGTGCATGTAGGTTAATGGTTACTGAGAATAGGGATTACGATGCTGCTGAGGCTGTGGAGTTAGGCGTCGCGGATTATTCTGCCGCTTCACTGGCGGATTTGATGGAGGCTGAGGGTTTCAAGGACGCTGAGGTTGTTGAGGTTAAGAAGGATATAAGGGCTAGTATACTGTCGGTATTATCGGACCCATTTATACTGGGTATATTACTAGACCTCGCTGCTCTCCTTATACTTATTGAGGTTATCCACCCCACCTATGTAGGTGGTATCGCTGCTGGCGTGGCATTTATATTGGCTTTACTAAGCCTGGGCCTGATATCAGTTAATACTACCGCTCTTATCCTCCTCTTGTTGGGTATAGCATCGATTATACTCGAGTTGAAGGTTGGGCATGGGGGGCCGGCCGTCGTTGGTGGGATATTGATTGCCCTTGGTGTTATGCTTCTATATACTAGGGAGTATTTTATCTGGACATTTAATTACACGGCCCTGGTGGCCGGTGGATTATTGATCATCGTGATGTTGACGGGTATAGCTGGTTTCTATCTACATAAGATAAGGGAGGTTCTTAAGAGAAAGACTTCTCCCCTTAATATGGATGTATTGGTTGGGAAGACTGGTATAGCCAAGTCTCGGATAGTGCCTGGTGAGCCTGGTGTCGTTATGGTTATGTCTGACTATTGGACGGCTTACTCGGATGAGGTGATTGAGGAGGGTGAGGAGATTGTTGTGGTCGCTGTGGATGGTCTGAAGCTGAGGGTTGTTAGGAAGAGGGTTTAGATGGGGGTCTCATAACCCCATTTCTCTAGTGCTCTTCTAAGCTCCTTACATTCTTCTGCGGCCTCCTCTAGTGGGACTCCTTTTAAGGTAGCTTCTATTGCTTTTCTCACGGCTTTCCCACCGGCCATTGGGCCATCGGGATGTCCTAGGACCCCTCCCCCTACCTGTATTAATACATCTTTCCCGAATATGGATAGTATCCTTGGTATTAGTCCTGGGTGTACCCCTCCACTACTTACAGGTATAACTGGCTTTATATGTCTCCAGTCTTTTGGTAATAATCTATATCTACCGCTGGGGGCTGTCTTATTATCTCTACATATCTTGATTAGCGCCAATACGTCTCTTAAGGGGGACTCAAGTTTACCCACGACTGTCCCTACATGTATATGGTCTACCCCAATTAATCTAGCTGTCTCTGCAACTAGCTTCATGGACATACCATGCCTCCTATCCCTAGTGAATGCTGCGTGGAATGCCCTATGTGCATGTATCGCTAGTCTGAGCTCTTCATTCTCCTCTCTGAATGCCTGTAGGGCTGACCACCCCACCGTCAATATGTCTATCATGACGAATTCGCCTCCATAGTCCTTTACGAGCTTTGCACGTTTCAGCATCTCATTATAGGGGGCCGTTATGTTAATTAGGTATCCCTTCCTCTCACCCGTCTCCTTCTCCACTTTATCTCTGAGTCTAAACATTTTGGCGGTTCTCTCGGTGAACTTTATGAATGACTGACTAGTAAGGTTTTCATCGTCCTTTACTAGATCGATGCCGCTTCTCCATATGTCTCCAGCGACCTCGATATACTCATCGGTCCTTAGCCCGACCTTCGGCTTGGGTACAGTGGCTGTAATCGGCCTATCATATATCTTCAATATATCCCTTACACCATCTATACCATAGATGGGGCCCCTAAAGCCATCGACTATCTTCGGCGGCCAATATACATCCTCCAGCCTTAGCCTCCTTACTGCCTTCATCCCGAATATATTTCCAGCTATGCTGCTGAGGATCTGACTCATGTTCCCGTCTTCGAAAAGCTCTGTGGGATACGCTATCTCAACCCAGGGTGGCTGTAGGCGGTATGCCTTTGCAGCTAGGCTCCTTATCCATGGTGTATCAAAAACCACCTCCGTCCAAGTGCCGTTAGATGATTCTGATGCTACTCTCCCAGCAGCCTCCTCAAAGGATATTCCTTTCGCAGGCTCTATCCTAAATAGGGCGATCAAGTCATCCCTGATAGGCCTATAGGATGTATCTACAAAATCTATATATTTCATCTTCTATTCACCCCACTCAACTCTTTGGATGTCCTTCCTAACCTCCTCCCTCTCCTCTTCGGTGGCTATCATGGAGAGGGACTCTTCAGCCTCGGAATAATATCTTAATAGGAGGATGTCGCCCTCCTCCAGGGTCATGCCTGTGGTTGGGGGGACTATTAACCAATTCCCATCCTTCTTCATAGCTAGTATCTCTACCCCCATTTTATCTAACTTTAGCTCATCTATCGTCTTCCCCCTCATCTTTCCAGATACTTTTATTAGGGCTAGCCTCTCATCAGACTCCTCGATAGCCTCCTCAATGATTGGATGTGGCTCTAAGCCCCTCCTCACGGAGTAGGTGAGGTCCATCGCTGCGTCACCAATCCTTTCACATGCATCTGCTATTGATATCAAGCTCAGCTTATCCTCTATACTCATATCCCGCGACTCCATGACCATCAGTTTGAATTCGTGTGTAAATCTGTCTAGTGTATCTTCTATATTCCTCAGCTCCTCAGCTAGCTCCCTGCTATGGGTAAATAGGATTGAGTATGCGAGATCAACCATGAACTCAGAGATGTCCTTGATGTTGATAAGTAGGTCTATTACACCTTCCTCGATCCTTTTTATAGGCCTCTCCTCTTCTTCTTTGCCTATTTTATTTAGGAGGGCCCTAATGTTCTCGGCTAAACCGGTTATGAATAGTACGTCACCTAGCTTGATAACCATGTCCTTAGGGGGTGATAGGATATATTCCTTATCTCTCCTTATGGCTATCACGTCGAATATCTCCCCTATATATCTATATATTTCGTCGATGGTCTTGTTGGATAGGACGCTCCCTTCCTCGATCTTTAGGCTATATACTAGTGTTGTTGATGTACTGAGGAATATGTCTTCGAGACCTATATTTATGAAGTGCCCCATCTCTGCTAGTAAAGCGATGTCTCCGGCGGCGTCGCTGAGTTTATCTACCCCTATTAGGTAGTCGAGTATGCTTACCAGTCTCTCTGCGTCCCACCGGTCTCTGGTTGCTAGGGCCGACTGCATAATTAATATGCTTTTAAGCTCATCTATTCTATTCTCAATATAATGTATCTCCTTTAGTAGGTCTTTATCTCCGAGGAATATGCTGCAATAGGATAGGTTGACCATTAACTCGGATAGATTCTTTATCTCCTTGAGTATGTCTTTAGCGGGTATTGGGCGGTACCCTACTCTCCCCCTTTGCCCCAACTCAATGAGTCACCAAAATATTTTATAGCAATGTGTTCAATTTATATATCTACATAAACCGCATCGGGGCTTCTGAGGGGGGAGTATGGGTGTACTTAGAGATTTTTTTGAGCCTAGGATGCTCCCCCCACTAATGATGGCTGTATCAACTGGATTAATAGATCTATTTCCTGGATATGCACTGGGCATATTCTCGGGTTTACTATCCACTATCCCTGTTCTGCTATTTATATATCCACAGCTCCTAAGTCTGAGGGGGACGATCGGTGGGATATTCAGTGGGAGGTTGTCGACGGCTCTCCATTTGGGTGAGATGAAGCCGGGGTTAATTGGTAATACGCCGGAGTTTTATACCCTTCTCTCTGTCGTCTCCACATTATATTTGATTGCTTCATTGGTTGTTTCTGGGTTTACAGCATTCTTCTCCCTAGTATTTTTTAGTCTACCGACATCTACTGTATTTAATCTTGTTATGCATGTTTTGGCTACCTTCTCTCTGACTCAGTTATCAACTATACCTGTCGTGATAGCTGTGTCAAAGATTAGTTATAGACGTGGGTGGGACCCGGATATAATCACATATCCATTTACCAGCTCATTTGGCGATTTATTTATAACCATATATTTCCTAGGTGTTGGTGTTTTGATATATTTTAGTGGTTTGATCGAGCTACCTATCATCCTTTCTATTCCACTATTTATACTTCCTTTCATGATGATGCGGCTGGGTCTGGAGCACGACCTATATATTAAGGAGATGCGTGAGAGTATAGTGTCACTCGTTTTATCGGGGTTTATTGTGGTTGGAACCGGCTACCTACTCAAGAGCTTGGAGAGATATATCGTTAACAGACCGTACATATATTTTATATACCCGGCGTTGCTTACGACCATCGGGGATGTGGGTAGCATCGTTGGATCTTCCGCAACTACTGGATTAAATATGTCTGGTGACCCGCTACACGAACTGAGGCCTATCACCTATCTTATTATCCTCTCGATCATGATACCAGTCCTATTCATGTTGTATACTTATCTGGGTGGACTATTGGTGGGTGGGTCTTTAGGGGTGGATTGGGAAGAGGTTTTAAAGGTTGGTTTGGCCGGGTTGGTTGCTACATTGATGATTAGTGGTTTAAGTATAATGATATCGTTCATTACGTTTCGTAGGAGTTTAGACCCTGATCACTTTGTCATTCCTATTGAGAGTACTTCTGCGGATCTATTTACTACCTTAGTTTTATATATTGTTTTGGCCGGGATTTAATGTGAGTGCTTATATATAGGTATTGTCATATTTCCATTGGTCTATGAGTAGGGTTATATCCATACCGGAGCGTATAAGGTCTAAGCTTGAGAAGGCTGGGTATGGAGTTTCTCTTCATGGTACTGTTGAGGTGTGCCACTGGACGAAGAAGAGCCTGAGGAATCAGGGAGTTTGTTATAAGAGGGTTTTCTATGGTATAGATAGCCATAGATGTTTTGAGTTTAGCCCAGCCGGTATGATGTGTCATTTTAGATGTATATTCTGTTGGAGGCCGACCAAATTTATGCGTATAATTGATATGGATGAGGATCAGGTTGCTGACCCTGATGAGATAATGTTTAGGCTAGAGCTTGAGAGACGGCGTTTGATGAGTGGCTATAAAGGAACTCCATCGATAGATAAGGAGCTTCTGGAGGAGGCTTATATACCCACGCATTATGCTATATCCCTGTCTGGAGAGCCTACATTGTATCCCAAGCTGCCTGAGTTGGTGAAGCTGCTTAAGTCACTACCCACAACAAGGAGTATATTCCTAGTCTCTAATGGAGCTTATCCAGGTATGCTTAGACGCCTCATCGAGGAGGACGCGCTACCTACCCAAGTATACATCTCTATGAATGCACCTAATAAGGAGTTATTTAGGAAGATTGTCCATCCTATGGTCCAGAATTCCTGGAATAGGTTTCTAGAGTCTCTTGATATATTGAGTGAGATGCCTACTAGGACTGTTATTAGGATGACGATGATTCGTGGATTGAATGATGACCCGAGTTTAATTGGGGAGTATGTGGAGTTGCTTAGGAGGGCTAACCCACATTTCATCGAGGTTAAGAGTTATATGCATGTAGGTTACTCGATAGATAGGTTGGAGAAGAGGCATATGCTTAGGCATGAGGAGATTAGAGCGATTGCTATGAGGCTGTTGGATGAACTGGAAGAATTTGAATTTATGGATGAGTATCCTCCATCGAGGGTTGCTGTACTACAGAATATGGATCGATACGTGGACAGATGGATAGATTAGTTTTAAGCCATCTTAAGACCTTCCATAACCACTGTTGGTGTGATTATATTATAGAATGTATGTTTGACATCGTTCCCTAGTCTGAAGGTCTTCATGGCTTCATAAATGTTTCCGCTTAATGTCATCGGTTTAACTATCTTTTCGAGACTCCCCTTCTTATAGAAGTATAGCTCTGTGGCTACTAGGTTCAGAGCTCCCGTTACATAGTTGGTTGTATGCGCATTCATAGGCATATTTCTAACCACCATAATTTCATCGTATCCAGATAATAATTTCTCTGTATCCTTCTCTCCACCCCTTAAAACTAGGTTTGTTATGCCCACTGTTACTTGGGTGCCTCTTCTGACCGCATTACCTGTGTTGGGTTGTCCCAACCGATTGGCTGTATAAGAATTATGTATAAAGTTCTTTAGGATGCCGTCCTCAACTATCCTCGTGGTTCCCCTAGGATATCCTTCATCGTCGTAGTATCGTGTGTTCCATCCACCTGGTAAGACGCCGTCATCTATTATTTCTATGTGGCTTGATGTTATCTCCTCACCCACCTTATCTTTGAATGGTGAGAATCCCTCTACAACCGATACACCTGTTATTACCATGGCTAGTGAGAAGAAGAGTGTCGTTGCAGTGGCTAGGGGATCCATTGCAACTGGTCCTTCGTATATGCCTTCATACTTCTCGGCATTTAGGAGCTCAAGATTTCTTTTATATGTATCCTCTATGACTTCCTGTGTATTTATTCTGCTCTTCTTACTCCGCTCATATCCAAATGTGGTGACTTCATAGCCTCCCCTTACACCCTTTGTCTCTATTAGGTATGATAGTCCATTAACTTTGTCCTGTGCATCTACTCCATTTGAGTTTAATATATGGATATCCGACTCATTATAGACATAGGTGATTCCTACTAACTTGACATCACCTTCCAATCCTTTACAATATTTATAGTCCTTATAGACTTGTTCGGACATTTCCTCAATATCTATGGTTGCGATGTCGTCATTCCATGTATCTAGTTTTTTCCGAGTTGGTTTATTGGGCTCTGGTAGCGACTCCCAGTATGGGTCGCTTGGTGATGTCTTGGCTATGTTTATAGCTTTTTCGACGGCTATCTTCAATTTAGTCTCCTCATCCGTCGATATCCGTACTGATGCGACAGATTTATCGACGACTACCCTTACTATGCTCTCTATATTTATCGAGCTGGTGTTGGTAAGTTTATCGCCTAGGATTTGACTGGATCTATTTAAGGTGCGGCTTGTCATGAGTTCGACTTCGTCAGCCCCTATTCTCAATGCATATTCAATTATATTATTGGTTAGGGCCATTTCATCCTCCCCCTATATTTAGCCTGCTTATATATAGGTATGGGCCTCCTAGACCGACATATACTCCTTGACCATTTTTTCCACATCCTCCGAATGGAATGGCTGGTATCTCTATATCTTTGGTTGCTCCAACGACGTTCTTCAGCATCTCAAATATATTTCCAGATAGAACTATATCTCGTACTGGGTGTTTAATCTCCCCATTCTTAATATAGTAACCTCTTGATGTTGTAAATGAGAATGTTCCACTTAACTCGGCTTGCCCTCCCCGTTCATCATATACAATCACACCCTCTGATATGTCTCTAATCATTTCATCCAACTCCCAGTCTCCGGGGCCGAAGTATGTATTTCTCATCCTGACTATGACCGGCTTGCTATAGTCTTGGGCCCTTCCATTACCTGTACTCTCTACACCGGCTTCACCAGCTGATTCTCTATTGTGCATAAAACCTTTGAACACTCCCTTCTCCATCAGTGCTACTGTTTTTGTGGGTATTCCCTCGGAGTCCACTCTATATATGAATCCCATATTATTCGGGGGGGTTCCAGAATCATATATGCTGGCGTTTTCCGACCCAATTTCCTCCCCTTCCCTATTCGATAATGGTGAGGCCCCTGATACCCCATAGTCGCCTTCACTCATATGTCCGAAGCTTTCATGTGCGAATACTCCGGATACATCCGGCGCTGTTATTACTGGATAATATCCAGAGGGGGCCTTCTCTGCATATGCCTTCTCAACCGAGTATTTAACCACATCCACACCTATTTTTCTAATATTTTCCCAGTCAAGTAAGGAGTCTAAACCGAGGCTTGTACCTAGGTATGCATAAGCGTCTCCACGTTTATCTCTACCTCTACATACGGCGCTAGCAACGGCGCCACTCAACATCTCTTCATTCAATATATCTACCCCATCGGATGTCTTGATATACATGTATCCATAGTAGCTTCCAAACCGTATATTGACCGTCTCTACCTTCGCAGTACCCTTCTTTTCATGTTCCGCAAATTCGTCGTATATAAGTTTGTTCAACTCCTTTACCATTTCTAGTCTATCTTCATATGGCGTGTCCCTGGGATGGTGTTTGAATCCACTGAGTTTAAGTCGTTCAGTAACTGCCTTGGCTTCGGCTAATTTAATCGGTGTTTTTGAGGACCTGGCTATCTTGATAGCCTCCTCCAATGCCTTATATACATTATTTCTTATGAACCCGCTTGTGCTTGCGAATCCTATCTTTCCATCTACCATTACTCTAATTCCTATACCGAGGTTTCTATTTAGAGTGCTTTCCTTTAATCTATTGTTAAGGTATTGAATTAGCTCGAAGGTGGTGTCCTGGATACGTACCTCAACCCAATCTGCCCCCAGTTTATCACCCCTTTTGATGATATCATCAGCCAAATCAATAACGGACTCGATTTCAGTCGGCATACGATGACACCTGGTATAATCATCTTTTAAAATATATTGAATGTATGTTTTAGCAATTTAACAGGGTAAATATACAAACCTTACTATAATCTATATATTAGAATAGGTATGCTTATATAATGTACTTAGCTTACAACTTAAATAT